>NZ_JASCQN010000052.1:0-225627 GCF_030010475.1 Halomonas kalidii
TGAACTGCACCCCGAAAGTTGGACACCTAATCCAACCCTCGGGGTGTTTCTATGAGCAATCGATACGACGAGTGGTTCAAGCTGCTAGTGGTGCAGCAGTGTTTGCATGAGGACACTAGCCTACGCGAGGTGGCTCGCCAGCATCGCCTTGACCATTCCCTGGTGCGTAAATGGCGGGAACGCTACCGCCAGCATGGCGCGCCGGGGCTAGGCAAGAAGTACAGTCACTACAGTGCTGCCTTCAAGCTGGCGGTACTCGAGAGAATGTGGCGAGATGGCTTGTCACGCCGGCAGGCTGCCACCCTGTTCGATATTCGCGGAGATGCCGCTATTGGCATATGGGAGCAGCAGTACCATAGTGGTGGCCTGACTGCGTTATCGCCAAAGCGAAAGGGACGCCGCCCGATGGTCAAAAAGCCGCCTTCACCACCACCCCCACCTGATGAAGAGCGCTCTCATGAGGAGTTGCTCAAAGAGTTGGCGTATCTGCGGGCGGAGAACGCCTATCTAAAAAAGCTCGATGCCTTGATCCGGGAGAAGCAGGCGGCAACGCAGGGCAGAAAGCCCAAGCCGTCCAAGGGTTAAGGCACGAGCATTCGCTGGCTCTGCTGCTGCGTGCGGCAGAGCTACCGCGCAGCACGTTCTACTACCAGCTCAAGGCCCTGGGCGCTGACGATCAGTGCGCGCCCCTGAAGGCGCGTATCCGGGCGATCTACGATAGCCACAAAGGGCGCTATGGTTATCGCCGCATCACTGCTGCCCTACGGCAGGCAGGTGAAGTGATCAACCACAAGGCCGTCCAGCGCTTGATGCAACAGCTGGGCTTGAAGTCCCTGGTTCGCCCAAAGCGGTATCGCGCCTACCGAGGAGCAGTGGGACATGTGGCTCCCAACGTACTCGACCGGCAGTTTCAGGCAGAAGGACCGAATCAGAAGTGGGTGACCGACATCACGGAGTTCAACGTCGACGGACAGAAGCTGTATCTGTCCCCCATCATGGATCTCTACAACGGCGAGATCGTCGCCTATCAGACCAGCAGGCGTCCCGTACTCTCACTGGTGAAGCACATGCTGCAGCAGGCCTTTGCCCGCTTGAAGCACTCGGACCGGCCACTGCTGCATTCCGATCAGGGGTGGCATTACCAGCATCCCACCTATCGCGCCCTGTTGGCAGGACAGGCGCTGACCCAGAGCATGTCACGCAAGGGCAACTGCTTGGACAATGCCGCCATGGAGAGCTTCTTCGGCACCCTGAAGGCCGAGTATTTCCACCTGAACCGGTTCGATACGGTTGAGCAGTTGCAGCAAGGCCTCGATCGTTACATCCATTACTACAACCACGAGCGCATCAGGCTGAAACTAAAAGGCCTGAGCCCCGTACAGTACAGGACTCAGGCCTTGGGCGCCGGCTGAACGAACCGTCCAACTATTGGGGGTCAGTTCAACTCTCTGGTGGCCGGGGCGCATTTCCGCCGCCCGGTCGAGACGCCTCAGACCGCGGGGCGGCCGACCAGCGAGCGGGTCTCCTCGCGGGCCTCGGTCAGTGCCACGCGGAGGTGGTCGCCGAGCTTGAAGCGCTCCTCGCCCTCGATCTGGATACGGCCCTCCTTGTCGTCGATCACCACCTTGTCGCGGTCGCTGTGCATCAGCGGGGCCGGGACGAAGGCGGTGGCGCCGTTGGCGGTCAGCCGCACGCGCATGCCGCCGCGGTTGATGGCGATGATCTCGGCGTCGAAGGTCTCCTGGGCCTCGGCGGCGGGGGTCAGGTAGCGCACATAGAGCCAGTCCTTGACGTCGCGCTCGGCCATGCGATTGAGCCGGCGGCGCTCGGTGAGCTGCTCGGTGAGCTCGAGGCTGGCCTCGGCCGGCGCCTGCTCGCCCTTGAGCACCCGCTTGATCAGTCGATGGTTGACCATGTCGCCGTACTTGCGGATCGGCGAGGTCCAGGTCGCGTAGGCGGCCAGGCCCAGGCCGAAGTGGGGGCCGGGGAGGGCGGACATGCTGGTGAAGCCCTGGAAGCGGCGCAGGCGGGCGTCGAGCCAGGCATCCTCGCGCCCCTCGAGCTCGCGCTTGAGCTCCCGGTAGCGGGGCAGCTCGGTGAGCGCCTCGGGCTCGACCTGGATCTGCTGGGCGGCGAGGAACTCGTGGGCCGCCTCGGCCTTCTCGGGCTCGAAGGCGCGATGCACGTTGAAGATGCCGTGACCCACGTGCTCGGCCAGCAGGTGCGCGCAGCAGGCGTTGGCGGCGATCATCGACTCCTCGATCATGCGGTTGGCGATGCGCCGCTCCTCGGTGCGGATGTCCAGTACGTTGCCGGCCTCGTCGAGGTCGAAGACGTAGTCGGGGCGGTCCTTGAACACCAGGGCGTGCTCGGCGCGCCAGGCGCTGCGCGCCTCGGTCATGGCCGCCAGGGCCTTGAGCTGCTCGCCGATCTCGTCCGCCGGCGCCCAGTCGCCCCGGCCCTCGAGCCAGTCGGAGACCCGGTCATAGGCCAGCTTGGCCTGCGAACGGGCGGTGGCGGCGAAGAAGCGGTAGTCACCGAGGCTGCCGTCGGCGCCGATCTCCAGGGTGCAGGCCAGCACCGGGCGTTGCTTGCCCTCCCACAGCGAGCAGAGGTCGTCGGCCAGCTGCTCGGGAAGCATGGTGACGTTCTGTCCCGGCAGGTAGACGGTGAAGGCGCGGGTGCGCGCCTCGAGGTCGGCGGCATGACCCTCCTCGACGTAGGCGGTGGGATCGGCGATGGCCACCGTCAGGCGCCAGCCGCCGTTCTCGCCGGCCTCGATGCGCAGGGCATCGTCCATGTCGCGGGTCTTCTCGCCGTCGATGGTGAAGAAGGGCTCGGCGGTCAGGTCCTCGCGCGTGAGGCCCTCGTCGCGCAGCGGCCAGTCGTCGCCGGCGTCCGGGCACTCCTGCTCCAGGGCGTGGCGGGCCAGGGTCACGCGCCACGGCACGGCCGGGTCGTCGGCCTTGGCCACCAGCTCGTCGATCTGGGTGAAGAAGGCGCGGTCGTCGGGCTTGAGCGGATGGCGTACCAGGCGAGCCACCACCCAATCACCGTCGCCGATGCTCTCCTCGTCCAGGCTGCGCTTGATGCGCGCCTTGAGCACGTTCTTGATCGAGGGGTGGTCGGGCACCACGGCGAGGCGTCCCTCGCGCTTCTGGACCCGAGCGATGAAGCGTTGCAACCCGATCTCCAGCAGGGCGGTCGGCTCCACGGACTTCTTGTCGCCCTCCTCGTGGACGACGGCCTCGACGCGATCGCCGTGCAGCACCAGCTTCATGGCGGGCGGCGGCACGAACCAGGATTCGCCGTCGTCGGTCTCGAGGAAGCCGAAGCCCCTGTCGGTGGCCTTGATCACGCCCTCGACACGGGGCGTGTTGTCACGGATCTGTTGCTTGAGCTGAGCAAGCACCGAGTTGTTCTGCAGCATGGATCACGATCGGGTGGCGGGAGTAAGGGAGCCACTATACGGATTCGCATCCGCGGCGCCAAACGCTGGTTGTCGGCGCCACGGCGAATCAGCCGGTTGCGTGGTCCTGGCCAGGATATCCGGGCCCCGGTCCCTGGTGCCGACACCGGGGCGTCATCCCGTGGCCATGGCATGCGGCCGGCCGAGCGACCGGGCAGCGACCCGGTGGCCTGCGACCATGGTCGTAGCCATGTGGTATTTAACTGGTATTCATGTGGGTCTATAGTGGTCTTATATTGGTAAGGCCAGGAGAGATCCATGGATGTCCGTTTTCAGCAGTTGCGGCTCGACCCCCAGGGGGCGACGCCGCTCTACCAGCAGCTGGCCAGCCAGCTGGAGCGCGCCATCGAGACCGGTGCCTGGGAGGCCGGCGAGGCGTTGCCCTCGGAGCGCAACCTGGCCGAGTCCCTGGCGGTCTCGCGGATCACCGCCCGCAAGGCGCTGGATCGCCTGGCGGAGCTGGGGTTGATCCGCCGCAGCCACGGCTCCGGGACCTTCATCACCCCGCGGCTCAACCAGTCCCTGACCCGGCTGGTGAGCTTCACCGAGATGCTGACCCAGCGTGGCTTCACCCCGCGCTCCCACTGGCTCTCCCGCCGCCTCTCGTCGCCCAGCGCCGAGGAGGGCATGCGCCTGGGGTTGGGTGCCGATGCCGGGGTGGCGCGGCTCAAGCGACTGCGCCTGGCCGACGACGTGGTCATGGCGGTGGAGGAGAGCTGCCTGCCGACCACCGTCCTGCCCGACCCGATGGCGGTGGAGACCTCCCTCTATGCGGTGCTGGAGGCGGCGGGCAAGCCGGTGGCCCGGGCCCTGCAGCACGTCACCGCGATCAACGCCGATGCCGAGCTCGCCGGCCTCGCCGAGGTGCCCGAGGGCCAGGCGCTGCTCAAGGTGACGCGACTGGGCTATCTGGGCGATGGCACCCCGGCGGAGCTCACCGTCACCTACTGCCGCACCGACTACTACGACTTCATGGTCGAGCTGACCCGCTGAGGAGGAACGACCATGCTCTACGGCAATGTCCTGACCCCCGAAGGCTGGCGCCTGGGCGAACTCCACTGGCAGGCGGGGCGCATCACCCGTCTCGTCGGCGAGCCGGTGGAGCCGGCGACCAACGACCATCCGCGGATCCTGCCCGGCTTCATCGACCTGCACGTGCACGGCGGCGGCGGCGCCGACGCCATGGAGGGGGGCGCGGCCCTGGAGACCCTGGCCCGCACCCATGCGCGCTTCGGCACCACCAGCCTGCTGGCCACCACCATGACCGCGCCGGACGTCGAGATCCGCCGGGTGCTCGGCGAGATCGACGCCTATCTCCGGGCCCCGGCGGTGGACGCCGCCCGGGTGCTGGGCGTGCACCTGGAAGGCCCCTATATCAACCCCGGCAAGCTCGGCGCCCAGCCGGCCCACGCCCGCTCCGGGGTGATCGAGGAGGTGGACGCCCTCTGCGCGCTGGCGCCGATCCGCCTGGTGACCCTGGCTCCGGAGCTCTCCGGCCACCTCGCGCTGATTTGCCACCTGACCGCCCGGGGGATCCGAGTGCAACTCGGTCACACCCTGGGCAGCTACGAGGAGGGGGTGGCGGCACTGGAGCACGGCGCCTGCGGCTTCACCCACCTGTTCAATGCCATGACCGGGCTGCACCACCGCAAGCCGGGCATGGTGGGCGCGGCCCTGGCCCACGCCGACTACGCCGAGCTGATCCCCGACCTGCTGCACGTGCATCCCGGCGCCATTCGCGCCGCGCTGCGCTGCATTCCCCGTCTCTATGCGGTCACCGACTCCACCGCCGCCGCCGGCATGCCGGACGGCGACTACCGGCTGGGCGAGCAGACCGTGACCAAGTGTCTGGGCGGCGTGCGCCTGCCCGACGGCACCCTGGCCGGCAGCACCCTGACCATGGACCAGGCGCTACGCAACCTGGTCGGCCTGGGGCTGAGCCTGGCCGAGGCCTCCGACCGCCTGTCGCGCTTTCCGGCCGACTTCCTCGGGCTCCCCGAGCGGGGACGCCTGGCCGAGGGCGCCCCCGCCGACCTGGTGGTCCTCGATCCCCGACTCAACCTGCAAGCGGTCTTCGTCGAGGGCCGTGCCATCGAAGGAGAGCCCCCATGTCCCTGATGCTCGAGGAAGCCTGCAATGCCCCGGAGCGCATCCGCGGCCAGCTGCAGCGCAATGCCGCCATGCTTGCCGAGCTGGGTGAGCAGCTGCGCCTGGCGCCGCCGGCGGCGGCGGTGACCGTGGCCCGCGGCAGTTCCGACCACGCCGCCAGCTACTTTGCCTACCTCTGCATGAAGCACCGCGGCATCCCGGTGGCTTCTCTGCCGCCGTCGCTGACCACCCTGGCCGAGGCCCCCTGGCGGCTCACCGGCCAACTGGCGGTGGCGGTCTCCCAGTCGGGCCAGAGCCCGGACCTGGTGGCCACCCAGCGCGCCCTGGCCGCGGCCGGTGCCCGCAGCCTGGCGCTGGTCAACACCCCGCAGTCGCCGCTCGGCGCGGCCAGCGACCTGGAGGTGCCGCTCTACGCCGGCGAGGAGCGCAGCGTCGCCGCTACCAAGAGTTACCTGGCGACCCTCTCCGCGATGGCCCAGTTACTGGGTCACTGGCACGAGGATCACGACCTGCTCGCCGCCCTGGATGTCCTGCCGGCCCGGCTCGCCCGGGCCGCCGAGCGGGACTGGTCGCCGGCCATCGAGGCGCTGGCCGGCGCCGACAGGATGATGGTGATCGGCCGGGGCGCCGGCCTGGCGGTGGCCCAGGAGGCGGCGCTCAAGTTCAAGGAGACCTGTGCCATCCAGGCCGAGCCCTTCAGCGGCGCCGAAGTGCGCCACGGCCCCATGGCGCTGATCGGCCCGGGCTACCCGGTGCTGGTGTTCGCCCCGCCGGGGCCGGAGCAGGCCGGGCTGCTGGAGTTGGCCGAGTGGCTCGAGGGCGTCGGCGCCCGGGTGCTGCTGGCCGCCGACGACGGCGTGACCCGGCGCCACTTGCCGCTGGTGGACGCCGGCCACGAGGCGCTGCAGCCGCTCGCGGCGATCCAGAGCTTCTACGTGATGGTGGCCGGCCTGGCGGCGGCCCGGGGCAGCGACCCGGACCACCCCCGTCACCTCAACAAGGTGACCCGCACCCTCTGAGTCACGCCGCCATCCGGCGATAACAACAACTCAGGAGTTTCCCATGACGACTGCTACACGCCTGATCCTGCAGGCCCCCATCGATGGGGTGGTGATCCCCCTCGCCGAGGTGCCCGACCCGGTCTTCGCCGAGGGCACCCTGGGCGAGGGCATCGCCCTGGACCCCCTGGGCGAGTGCCTGTATGCCCCCTGTGACGGCGAAGTGGTGCAGTGCGCCCGCACCGGCCACGCCGTGACCCTTGGCAGCGATGCCGGCCCGGAGCTGCTGCTCCACCTGGGCCTGGATACCGTCAACCTGGGCGGGGAGGGCATCGAGCTGCTGGTGGCGGTGGGCGACCGGCTGCGTGCCGGCGACCCGCTGTGTCGCTTCGATGCCGACCGCCTGGCCCGGGGCGCGAGCGCCCTGATCACCCCGCTGGTGATCACCGGGGCCGCCGGCTGGCGGCTGTGCCCGCCGCGCCATGCCGCCGGCACCCGGGTCGCTCTTGGCGAGCCGTTGCTGGCGCTGGAGGCGATCGGTGACGCGACCGGGCCGGGGGCCGGCGAGACGGGCCCGCTGCGCGAGTGCCCGCTCACCCTGGCCCTGGCGGCCGGGCTGCACGCCCGCCCCGCGGCGCGCCTGCGGGCCATCGCCCGCGGCCATGGCGTGACGTTGACGGTGTGCTGCGAGGCCGGCGAGGCCGACGCCGAGAGCCTGAGCGCGCTGATGAACCTGGGCCTGACCCGGGGCAGCGCCCTGACCCTCGCGGCCCGGGGCGAGGGGGCCGAGGCGGCCCTGGCGGACGCCGAGGCACTGCTGACCACCCCGGAGGCGGACGACCACGGGGCGCCGATGCCCGAGGCGGTGCCGGACCAGCCACTGGCCGAGGGCGAGCTGGCGGGACTGGTGGCGAGTCCCGGCCTGGCGCTGGGCCCACTGGTGGCCTATCGGCCGCCGCTGCCCCGGGTCGCCCGGGAGGGCGTCGGCGAGGCCGTGGAACGGCCACGGCTCAGCGCCGCCCTGGCGAGCGTCGGCGATGACCTGGCGCGGGCCGAGTGGGAGGCCCGGGCCCTGGGCCAGGCGGCGGAGGCGGAGATCTTCGCCGCCCACCAGGCCTGGCTCGAGGATCCCGACCTGATCGAGGCGGCCCGGGCGCGGATCCGTGCTGGGCGCGGCGCCGGCCAGGCCTGGCGCGAGGCCCTGGACGCCGAGGCCGAGCGCCTCGCCGCCAGCGGCAATGCCCTGCTGGCGGGGCGGGTCGCCGACCTGCGCGACCTGCAGCAGCGGGTGATGGCCGAACTGGCCGAGCCCGGTGCGGCCGAGGACGAGACGGTGCCCGAGGGCGCTATCCTGCTGGCCGAGGAGCTGACGCCCTCCCGGCTGGTGTCCCTGGCCGAGCGGCGTCCCGCCGGCCTCTGCCTGGCCGGTGGCGGCACCACCGCCCATGTGGCGATTCTGGCCCGGGCCCGGGGCATTCCCTGCCTGGTGGCCATGGGCGATGCCCTGGCGGGGCTGGCATGCGAGCGGGCGGTGCTGGACGGCGAGCGCGGCCGACTGGAGGTCTCGCCGAGCCCGGAGCGGCTGGCCGAGGTTGAGGCCCTGCTGGAGGAGCGGCGCCGCCGGGCCGAGGCGGAGCGGGCAGCGGCCCAGGCCCCGGCGGTGACCCGCGACGGACGTGAGATCGAAGTGTGCGCCAATGTCGGGGGCAGCGAGGAGGCACGCCTGGCAGCCGGAGCCGGGGCCGACGGCATCGGCCTGCTGCGCAGCGAATTCCTGTTCCTCGAACGTGACAGTGCGCCCGACGAGGCCTCACAGCGCGGCGAGTACCAGGCCGCCCTGGAGGCCCTGGGCGGCAAGCCGGTGATCGTCCGTACCCTGGACATCGGTGCCGACAAGCAACTGCCCTACCTGCGCCTGCCCGCGGTGCCCAACCCGGCCCTGGGGGTACGCGGCGTGCGTCTCTGGAAGAGCCAGCCCGCGCTGCTCGAGACCCAACTGCGAGCGCTGCTCTCCGTCACGCCGCTGGCGAGCCTGCGCATCATGCTGCCCATGGTCACCGAAGCCGGAGAACTGCGTGAGGTGCGCCAGCACCTGGAGGCCCTCGCCGCCGCGCTGGGACTCGTCGAGCGACCGCAGCTGGGCGCCATGATCGAGGTGCCAAGCGCGGCGCTGTGTGCGGCGAGCCTGGCCGCCGAGGCCGATTTCCTCTCCATCGGCACCAACGACCTGACCCAGTACACCCTGGCCATGGACCGCGAGGATCCCGAGCTGGCGGCGCGGGCCGACGTGCTGCACCCGGCGGTGCTGCGGCTGATCCAGGCCACCGTGGAGGGGGCCGCCGGCCGCTGCCCGGTGGGGGTGTGCGGCGCCGCCGCCGGGGATCCCCTGGCCGCGCCGCTGCTGGTGGCGCTGGGGGTCGACGAGCTCTCCGTGGAGCCGGCCCGGGTGCCGGCGGTCAAGGCCGCGCTGCGCCGGCTGGACGCCGGGGACCTGGCGGCGCGACTGCCCGAGTGGCTGACGCTGGACGACGCGGCCGCCGTGCGTCGGTGCCTGACCGAGCTGCTGGCCAGCGACGCCACCACAACAACGACAACGACTCTCGAGAGGATCTCCTGATGACCATGACCCTCGGCAACCGACTGATGGCCGGGCTGCAGCGGCTCGGTCGCTCCCTGATGCTGCCCATCGCGGTGCTGCCCATCGCCGGCCTGCTGCTGCGCCTGGGCCAGCCCGATCTGCTCGACATCGCCTTCATCGCCGGCGCCGGCGAGGCGATCTTCGCCAACCTGGCGCTGATCTTCGCCATCGGCCTGGCGGTGGGGTTCGCCGACGACGGCAACGGTGCCGCCGGCCTGGCCGGGGTGATCGGCTACCTGGTGCTGGATGCGGTGCTCACCGCCCTGAACCCCGAGATCGACATGGGGGTGCTGGCGGGGATCATCATCGGCAGCGTCGCGGGGCTGCTCTACAACCGCTACAAGGCGATCCGGCTGCCGGACTATCTGGCCTTCTTCGGCGGGCGCCGCTTCGTGCCCATCGCCACCGGGCTCGCCGCGGTGGCCCTGGGGGTGGTGTTCGGCCTGGCCTGGCCGCCGGTGCAGCACGGCATCGACGCGCTCGGCCGCTGGCTGATCGATGCCGGCGAGCTGGGCCTGTTCGTCTACGGCGCCCTCAACCGCCTGCTGATCGTCACCGGCCTGCACCATGTGCTCAACAGCCTGGTATGGTTCGTGTTCGGCAGCTTCGAGGCGGCCTCCGGGACCCTGGCCAGCGGGGACCTCAACCGCTTCTTCGCCGGCGACCCGACGGCGGGCAGCTTCATGACCGGCTTCTTCCCGGTGATGATGTTCGGCCTGCCGGCGGCGGCCCTGGCCATGTACCACGCCGCTCCCAGGGGGCGCCGTGCCCAGGTGGGCGGGCTGCTGCTGTCCCTGGCGCTGACCGCCTTCCTCACCGGGGTCACCGAGCCCATCGAGTTCACCTTCATGTTCCTGGCCCCGCTGCTCTACGGCCTGCATGCGCTGTTGACCGGGATCTCCATGGCGCTGATGCACTGGCTCGACGTCAAGCTGGGCTTCACCTTCTCCGCCGGCGCCTTCGACTTCGCGCTCTCCTATGGTCTCTCCACCAACGGCTGGTTGATGCTGCCGGTGGGCCTGGCCTACTTCGCCCTCTACTACACGGTGTTTCGCTGGACCATCGTGCGTTTCGACCTGCCCACCCCGGGTCGCGAGCCCGAGACCGTGGCGCCGCGGAGCGGCAACGAGCCGAGCGGCGAACGCGGCCCGGCCTTCGTCGCGGCCCTGGGCGGGGCCGCCAACCTGGCCAGCGTCGGCGCCTGCACCACCCGGCTGCGCCTGGTGCTGAACGATCCCGCGCGGCTCGACGAGGCGGCCCTCAAGGCACTGGGCTCCCGGGGCCTGCTGCGCCTGCAGGGTGGCGGCGTGCAGGTGATCCTGGGCCCGATCGCCGATGGCGTGGCCGACGAGATCCGTCAGGCGCTGAGCCAGGGCGATCGGGGGCCCATCGCCGCCTCTTTCCACGATCCGGTGGCCGACGAGATCCGTCAGGCGCTGAGCCAGGGCGATAAGGGGCCCATCGCCGCCTCTTCCCACGATCCGGTGGCCGACGAGATACGCGGCACCATGGCCGCCCAGGGCACGACGCCGCAGGGCGCGCCGACCGCGCCGCAGGGGAGGGCGGCGGAGCCTGCCGAGGCCATCGATGCCGCTGCCCGCGGCGACTGGCTGCATGCCCTGGGGGGCGAGGCCAACATCCGCGAGGCGGCGGCGGTGGCCACCACCCGGCTGCGTCTCGCGCTGCGCGATGCCACGGTGCTGGACGAGGCGGCCCTGACCCGGCTCGGCGCCCACGGGGTACAACGCCTGGAGCACGGCGTGGTGCATGTGCTGCTGGGGCGGCACGCGGACACCGTGGCCAGGGAGCTGCAGAACGGCTGAGGGTGGCGGGTGGGGGCATGCCGCCCCCACCCGCCGGCGTCGCGAGCCAGGGTGGGACGCCGCAGGCTGAATCGGTTAAGCTGGACGTTCACGAACACGGAGAGCGCCATGACCCCACGCCTGATCGTCTCCGATCTCGACGGCACCCTGCTGGGGGCCGATCACGATCTCCATGCGCACACCATCGAGACGCTACGGACGCTGGCCGGCCGGGGCCACCACCT
Source organism: Halomonas kalidii (assembly GCF_030010475.1). Taxonomy (NCBI): domain Bacteria; kingdom Pseudomonadati; phylum Pseudomonadota; class Gammaproteobacteria; order Oceanospirillales; family Halomonadaceae; genus Halomonas; species Halomonas kalidii. The sequence goes on from NZ_JASCQN010000052.1 coordinate 11,262, forward strand.
GGCCTTCGCCTCCGGGCGGCACTTCCGCGACATGCTCGCCTTCCGCGCGCGGCTCGGGGTGCCGATCCATGTGATCAGCACCAATGGCGCCTACCTGCACGGCCCCGACGACCGGATGCTCGCGGCCCGGCATCTCGAGGCCGAGCTGGCCCGGGAGCTCATCGCCCTGGAACGCCACCACAGCGTGCGGCTCAACCTTTACCGCGACGAGGAGTGGCTCATCGACGCCCCGGACCCGCGGCTGCTGGCGCTGCACGCCCATACCGGCTTCGGCTATCGGGTCGCCGGGCCCGGTGAGCTCGACGGCGAGGGGGTCGGCAAGGTGCTCTATATCGGCGAGCCGCGGCGCCTGGCCGGGCTCGAGGCCGCGGTCCGCGAGCGCCACGGCGAGCGGCTGCACGTCACCTACTCGACCGCCAACTCGCTGGAGGTCATGGCCGGCGGGGTCAACAAGGGCACCGCGCTGACCGCGCTGCTCGAGGCCCTCGGGCTCACCCCCGAGGCCTGCCTGGCCTTCGGCGACAACCTCAACGACACCGAGATGCTGCGGCTCGCCGGCGAGGCCCATGTGATGGCCAATGCCCACCCCGACCTGTCGGTCCTGGTGCCCCGGGCGCGCGCCATCGGCCACCACGACGAGGCCGCCGTGGCGAGGCGGCTGCGTGAGCGCTTCGGCCTGTGAGGCGACTACCACCTTGGTCGCAAGCACCTTGCCGTCGTCCCCGCCCTTGACCATCATCGAATCCCCATAACGACAACACGCCAGGGGCGGTGCCGGCATCGCCCCTGCCTCCAGGCGACGATGACGACGACTCCTGCCACCCTGATCGTGGTCGACGACGACCCCGAGATCCGCGAGCTGCTGGCCGACTATCTCGGCCGTCACGGCTATCGCGCCCTGGTCGCCGAGGATGCCGAGGCGCTGCACCGCCTGCTGGCCCGGGAGACCCCCGACCTGCTGATCGTCGACATCATGCTGCCCGGCGACGACGGCTTCACCATCTGTCGCGAGGTACGCCGGACGAGCGAGGTGCCGATCATCATGCTCACCGCCAGCGCCGACGAGACCGACCGGATCCTCGGCCTGGAGCTGGGCGCCGACGACTACCTGGGCAAGCCCTTCAACCCCCGCGAGCTGCTGGCGCGCATCAAGGCGGTGCTGCGCCGGACCCGCACGTCGACGAGCGACCCCGAGCACGCCCGCCTGGTGGCCTTCGGCCACTGGCGGCTCGACCGGGTGACCCGCGAGCTGATCGACAGCGAGGGCGAACGCAGCCCGCTGTCGGGGGCCGACTTCCAGCTGCTGCAGGCGTTCCTCGAGCACCCCGAACAGGTGCTGTCGCGTGACGGCCTGTACGAGCTGAGCCGCGGCCGGCCGGCCCCGCCGCTGGACCGCTCCATCGATGTGCACGTCTGCCGGCTGCGCCAGCGGCTCGGCGAGGATGCCCAGCACTCCCAACTGATCCGCACCGTGCGCGGGGCCGGCTACGTGCTGGCCACCCGGGTGGACGTGCTGCAGTGAAGCGGGACGGGCCCTGGCGGCGCCTGCGCCGACGACTGGCCCTCGGCTTGCCGCGCACCCTGCGCGGGCGCTTCGTGCTGATCATGGTCGTCGGGGTGCTGGGTGCACAGCTCGCCAGCTACGTCATCTGGACGACCCAGGCACGTTCCAGCCAGCTCGAACAGCTCGACGAACTGTCGCTCAACGTGGCCTACAGCGTTGCCTCCACGGTGCGGTTCTTCCGCTCGCTGCCCTACGACTACCGGCATATCGTGCTCGACCAGTTGCGCGACATGGGCGGCACGCGGTTCTTCGTCAGCGTCAACGATCACCGCATTCCGATCCTCGATACCGGCAATGGTCCCGGCAAGTCGCTGGTGGTCGACAACTTCCAGCGGGTGCTGGCCTCGGAGCTGGGCATCCGCGATGCCCTGGTGGAGTTCTCGCGCCCCGAGGAGCTGCGCCTGCTCAACAACGAGGTGCTGCTGCACGACCTGCCGCGCCGCTGGGGTCAGCACAGCCTGCTGATGGAGCCGCTGTCGCCACCGGTGCTGGTGGTGCAGATGGAGCTGGAGCCGGAGACCTGGCTGTACGTGGCGACGCTGCTGCCCATCCAGGACCTGGTCACCGCCCAGGGCTGGCTGTCCGAGGAACGCCTGCTGGCGGCACTGCTGGTGCTGCTGACCGTGATCGGGCTGTCGCTGGCGGGCATCCGCAGCGCCACCCTGCCGCTGGGGCGACTGTCGCGGGCGGCGCATCAGCTGGGCAATGACCTCGACGCGCCGCCCCTGCGCGAAAGCGGGCCGCGGGAAGTGGCGGCCACGGCGGTCGCCTTCAATCGCATGCAGCGGCGTATCTGCGAACAGGTGGAGGAGCGGGAGCGGTTGTTCTCGGCGATCTCCCACGACCTGAAGACGCCGATCACCCGCCTGCGACTGCGCGCCGAGATGCTCGACGACCCGCTCCAGCGCGAGCGTTTTTGCGCCTCGCTCGATGAACTCGATCAGCTGGTCAAGGGGGCGCTCGCCTCGGTCAAGGGGTTCGATCTCCATGAGCCGTTGCAGGAGATCTCGTTGCGCGACCTGCTTGAGGGGTTGGCCGAGGAGCTGAGCCTGCAGGGCGGCGAGGTCGCCATCGAGGGGAACGCCGCACCGCTTACCGTCAAGCCATTGGCCATCAAGCGCTGCCTGGCCAATCTGCTCGAGAACGCCATCTTCTACGGGGGGCGAGCCGAGGTGTCCCTCGACGAGCAGGGCACGACGCTGCGCATCGCGATCCGTGACCACGGCCCCGGGATTCCCGACGCCGAGCAGGCGCGCGTCTTCGATCCCTTCGTCCGCCTCGAGCCGTCGCGCAGCCGCCATACCGGCGGCTCCGGCCTGGGGCTGGGCATCGCCCGGCATATCGTGCGTGCCCATGGCGGCGAGCTCACCCTGGCGAACCATCCCCGGGGCGGCCTGGTGGCGACGCTGGTGCTGCCCCGCGAGCCGGACGGCAATGCGTTGCAGGCGACATGGGGTCCAGGGGCGATGGACTAGGCTGAGGTCATCGCCTGCGTCCGAACGCCGAGAGTGCCGACCATGAACGTCTACGACATCGCCTTTCTCGAGGCCCATATCCGCAAGACCATGGGCTTCTATCACCCGCGTGCCATCGATCCCGAGGGCGGTTTCTTCCACTACCTGCGCGACGACGGCACGATCTACGATCGCCGCCATCGCCACCTGGTCTCCAGTGCCCGCTACGTCTTCACCTACGCGCACTTCGCGGCTTACTTCCAGGCGCCGGACTACCTGGCCTGGGCCCGTCACGGCCTGCGCTACCTGGAAGAGCGGCATTTCCAGCCCGACTACCAGGGTTATGCCTGGACGCTGCGCGACGGCCGGGTCGAGGACGACACCAATCACTGCTATGGCCTGGCCTTCGTGCTGCTGGCCCATGCCACGGCCCTCAAGGCCGGCATCGATGAGGCCCGAGAGGGGCTCTATCGGGTTCACGAGCTGCAGACGCGACGCTTCTGGGAGCCCCGCTGGCGGCGTTACGCCGACGAGGCCGATCGGTACTGGCAGGTGTCCGACTATCGCGGTCAGAACGCCAACATGCACAGCTGCGAGGCGCTGATCGCGGCCTTCGATGCCACCGGCGATGCCCAGTTCCTGGAGCGTGCCGGCCAGGTCGCCGCGGCGATCTGCCTGGGCCAGGCGGAACGGGGGCGGGGCTGGATCTGGGAGCACTACGATCGCCACTGGCGGCTCGACCTGGACTATCATCGTGACGATCCGAAACACCTGTTTCGTCCCTGGGGCTACCAGGTCGGCCATCAGACCGAGTGGGCCAAGCTGTTGCTGATGCTGGAACGGCGCCGCCCCGCGCCCTGGCTGCTGCCCAGGGCCCGGGAACTGTTTCTCGGCAGCGTGGAGGCCGGCTGGCATCCCGAGCACGGTGGTCTGGTCTACGGCCTCGACCTCGACGGCGCGATCTTCGATGGCGACAAGTACTTCTGGGTGCAGGCCGAGAGCCTGGCCGCCGCGGCGATGCTCGGCAGCCGCACCGGCGAGCGGCGTTTCTGGCGCTGGTACGAGCGGCTGTGGGACTTCAGCTGGCGGCACATGATCGACCATGAGCACGGTGCCTGGTATCGCATCCTGACCCCCGACAATCGCCGCTACTCCGACGAGAAGAGCCCCGCCGGCAAGGTCGACTACCACACCATGGGGGCCTGCTACGACGCCATCGAGGCCCTGCGCCGCGGTAATGTTTCACCCTCGTAAGAAACCGGCAACACTATCCAGCACTAGGTAACCCCAGCAGGGGCGGGGAATGGGCTAGCTTTGCTTCCAGGCCGTCGCAACCCGCGGCCGACGAGACCCATAACAAGACGGAGACACGCCCATGCACGCATTCACGCACCCCCCGCTACTGCGCAGGACCCTGCTCGGCCTGGCCGTGGCGACGGCGCTGGGGGCTTCCCAGGCCCAGGCCGGCGAGGTCGAGGTCCTGCACTGGTGGACCTCCGGCGGCGAGGCGCGGGCCGCCAACGTGCTCAAGGAGTTGATGGAGGCCGAGGGGCACAGCTGGCAGGACTTCGCGGTGGCCGGCGGTGGCGGCGAGACGGCGATGACCGTGCTCAAGTCGCGCGCCATGTCGGGCAACCCGCCCTCCGCGGCGCAGATCAAGGGGCCGGAGATCCAGGAGTGGGGCGAACTCGGATTGCTCGGCAACCTCGACGACGTGGCCGAGCAGGGGGGATGGAATGCGCTGCTGCCCGAGACCGTCGCCGATGTCATGCGCCACGACGGCCAGTACGTGGCGGTGCCGGTCAACGTTCACCGCGTCAACTGGCTGTGGGCCAACCCGGCGGTGCTCGAGGCCGCCGGCGTCGAGATGCCCACCAGTCTCGACGAGCTGTTTGCCGCGGGCGAGGCGATCCGCGAGGCCGGCTACGTGCCCCTGGCCCACGGCGGCCAGGCCTGGCAGGACGCCACGGTATTCGAGTCCGTGCTGCTGGCCACCGGAGGTGTCGACTTCTACCGTCAGGCACTGGTCGAACTCGATCCCGAGGCCCTGGGCGGTGACGAGATGGTCGAGGCCCTGACGACCTTCAAGCGGCTGCGCGAGCTGATGGACGACGACATGTCCGGTCGCGACTGGAACATCGCCACCTCCATGGTGATCGAGGGCGATGCCGCCATGCAGCTGATGGGCGACTGGGCCAAGGGCGAGTTCACCGCCGCCGGCCTGACGGCGGGCGAGGACTATCTATGTGCCGCGGCGCCGGGGACCGGGGAGGCCTTTACCTACAACATCGATAGCCTGGCGATGTTCCGGGTCACCGACGAGGCCGAGCACGAGGCCCAGCAGACCCTGGCGCGGCTGGTGCTCGAACCCACCTTCCAGGAGGCCTTCAACCTGGCCAAGGGCTCGATCCCGGCCCGTCCCGACCTCGACATGGGCGCCTTCGACCGGTGCGCGCAGCAGTCGCTGGCCGACTTCCAGCACACCGCGGAAGCGGGTGGCCTGGTGCCCAGCATGGCCCACGGCATGGCGGTGCGCGCCGACGTCCAGGGCGCCATCTTCGATGTCGTGACCAACTACTTCAATGCCCGTGACATGGAGGCCGAGGAGGCCGCTCGACGCATGGTGAACACGGCCCAGGCGGCGCTGTAACGCTTGCTGGCCAAGGCGTCGTCTCTCGGCGGCGCCTCCGTTCCCCTTCGAGGACTCCTGTCATGACCCATTCGACTTCCGTGGCGCGTCCGGCACGGGCCGCTGCCCAACGCTCCTCCGCCGGCCACCTGCAGGCATGGCTGCCGCGGCTGGTGCTGGCGCCGTCCGTCGCCGTCTCGCTGTTCTTCGTCTACGGCTTCATGCTGTGGACCTTCATTCTCTCGTTGACCAACTCGCGCATGCTGCCGAGCTACGACCTCGTCGGCTTCGCCCAGTATGCGCGGCTGATGGCCAACGACCGCTGGTGGGTGGCCTCGACCAACCTGGTGGTGTTCGGCGCCCTGTTCGTCGGCATCTGCCTGGTGGTGGGGGCGCTGCTGGCCATCCTGCTCGACCAGCGCATCCGCCAGGAGGGGGCGCTGCGCACCCTCTACCTCTACCCCATGGCGCTGTCGTTCATCGTCACCGGGGTGGTATGGAAGTGGCTGCTCAACCCCGGGCTCGGCATCCAGGCCATGGTGCGCTCCTGGGGCTTCGAGAGCTTCACCTTCGACTGGCTGGTGAACCCTGACATGGCGGTCTACACCCTGGTGATCGCCGCCGTGTGGCAGGCCTCGGGCTTCGTCATGGCGCTGTTCCTGGCCGGGCTGCGCGGCATCGACGACAGCATCATCAAGGCCGCCCAGCTCGACGGCGCCAGCCTGCCGCGCATCTACCTGCGCGTGGTGTTGCCCTGCCTGCGGCCGGTGGTGTTCAGCGCGGTGATGATCCTCTCGCATATCGCCATCAAGAGCTTCGACCTGGTGGTGGCGCTCACCGGCGGCGGGCCCGGCTATGCCTCGGACCTGCCGGCCACCTTCATGTACGCCCATGCCTTCACCCGGGCACAGATCGGCCTAGGTTCGGCCAGCGCCATGCTGATGCTGGGCGGCGTGCTGGCGATCCTGATCCCCTATCTCTACTCGGAACTGAGGAGCCGCCAGCATGGATAACGTGATTCGTCGCCGCACGCCCGCGGCCCGGTTCTGGCGCCTGACGCTCTATGCCGTGTTGATCCTGGCCGCGCTCTTCTACCTGCTGCCGCTCGCCGTGATGCTGATCACCTCGGTGAAGCCGCTCGGCGAGATCAGTGCCGGCACCCTGCTGGCGCTGCCCCGGGAACCCACCCTGGAACCCTGGGCCAAGGCCTGGGGCGAGGCCTGCACCGGCATGCGCTGCGAGGGAGTAGGCGGCTACTTCTTCAACTCCATCGCCATCGTCGTCCCCGCGGTGCTGATTTCCACCGTCGTCGGCGCCCTCAACGGCTATGCCCTGACCAAGTGGCGCTTCAAGGGCTCCGAGCTCGTCTTCGCGCTGATGCTGTTCGGCTGCTTCATCCCCTTCCAGGTGGTGCTGCTGCCCATGGCCCAGACGCTGGGCTGGCTGGGGCTGTCGAGCTCCCGGGCGGGACTGATCCTGGTGCACGTGGTGTTCGGCATCGCCTTCACCACCCTGTTCTTCCGCAACTTCTACGTGGCGGTGCCCACCGAGCTGGTGTCGGCGGCCAAGCTCGACGGGGCGGGGTTCTTCCGCATCTTCTGGCGCATTCTGCTGCCGGTGTCGGCGCCGATCATCGTGGTCTCGGTGATCTGGCAGTTCACCCAGATCTGGAACGACTTCCTGTTCGGCGTCGCGTTCTCGGCCCACGACACCCAGCCGGTAACGGTGGCGCTCAACAACCTGGTCAATACCTCCACCGGCGTGCGCGAGTACAACGTCGACATGGCGGCGGCGATGATCGCCGCGCTGCCGACCCTGGTGGTCTACGTGCTGGCCGGCAAATATTTCGTGCGCGGGCTCACCGCCGGTTCCGTCAAAGGGTGAGGAGGACATCATGTCTGCATTGGAAATTCGTAATGTCTGCAAGGACTTCGGCAACGAGCAGGTACTCAAGGATGTCAGCCTGGCGATCGACTCCGGCGAGTTCCTGATCCTGGTCGGGCCCTCGGGATGCGGCAAGTCGACGCTGATGAACGCCATCGCGGGGCTCGAGCCGGTGACCTCCGGGGAGATCCTGATCGCCGGCGAAGCGGTCACCTGGAAGACCCCGGCGGAGCGCGACATCGCCATGGTGTTCCAGTCCTATGCGCTCTACCCGAGCATGACGGTGCGCGGCAACATCAGCTTCGGCCTGGAGATGCGCAAGGTGCCCAGGGCCGAGCGCGAGGCCGCCGTCGAGCGGGTCGCCGACCTGCTGCAGATCTCGCACCTGCTGGAGCGCAAGCCGGCCCAGCTCTCCGGCGGCCAGCGCCAGCGGGTGGCCATGGGCCGCGCGCTCGCCCGTGAGCCCAAGGTCTACCTGTTCGACGAGCCGCTCTCCAACCTCGACGCCAAGTTGCGCGTCGACATGCGCACCGAGATCAAGAAGCTGCACCAGCGGCTCGGCACCACCATCGTCTACGTGACCCACGACCAGATCGAGGCGATGACCCTGGCCGACTGCATCGCGGTGATGCGCGACGGCCGCATCCTGCAGCTGGGCACGCCGGACGAGGTCTACAACGACCCGGTGGACATCTTCGTCGCCGGCTTCATGGGCTCGCCGTCGATGAACTTCATCGCCGCGACCCTGGAGGGCGGCGCGGGCGGCTACCGCCTGCGCATCGTCACCCCGGACGAGGAGGACCTGGTGCTGCCCTGGCCGGTATCCCGGGAGACCCCGGACCTGGCCCGGCGGGTGGGACAGCAGGTGGTGCTGGGGCTGCGCCCGGAGCACTTCAGCGAGGAGGACGAGCGACTCGGCGAGCAGGACCGCGACACCCCGCTCTCGGCCCGCATCGGCGTGGTCGAACCCACCGGCGCCGATATCCTGCTGCGCTTGCCGCTGGGCGCGGGCGAGGTGACGGCCCGGGTCGGGCCCAAGTGTCGGGTGGCCGCCGGTGAGCGGCTGGCGCTGCGGGTCGACATGGGCCGCGCGGTGCTCTTCGACAACGAGACGGAACGCCGCCTGGCCTGAGGCGTGACCGGTGCGATCGCGCCGGTGCTGCAAGGTGACCCGAACGCACCACGGCGCCCGAGGCGCCGTGGTGCGTAGGGTGGGGGGAAGGGCGGCTCAGCGTACGGTGATCACGGTGCACTCGGCGGCGTGGCTGACCTTGTGGGAGACGCTGCCAACCACGAAGCCCTGCAGGTCGCTGAGCCCGCGACTGCCCATGACGATGGCGTCGACGCCGCGCTTTTTGGCCTCGCTGAGGATGGTGCGGGCCGGATCGCCTTGGCCGATCAGCGTCTCGATGCTGGTCGCTCCCTGCTCGCGGGCCGCCTCGGCGGCGCGGTCGACGATCTGCCGGCCGGTGCGCTCGCGCTCCTCGCGGGAGGCTTCCAGGGCGACGGCCCCGATGCCCCACACCAGGGTGGTCTCGTGGGCGAGTTCCTCGGGGATGTGCAGCAGATGCAGGGTGGCGTCCTCCTGACGAGCCAGCTGGCAGGCCACGGAGAGGGCCTTCCTGGCGTGTTCGGAGCCATCGACGGGGACCAGGATGGAGGTGAACATGGCGCTTGCCTTGAGCATTTATGGTGATACTCCGAGCCTAGTCCCTCCCTGCGGGGCTGTCATGATCCCGGTCAAGGCCGGCGCGGTTTCTCCTCGCCGGCCTTCGTCTCCAGGCGACGCAACTGCTGCCAGAGCTCGCCGCGCAGGTCGCTCATGCGGGGCATCTCGTCGTCGCGGAAGGCCAGCGGCCGGGTCAGCCGCTGGGTGCGCAGGCCCAGTCGCGCGCTGAGCAGGCCGACGCCGAGCCCCTGGCCGGCGTGGGTCGAGAGCCGCCCGGCGAGGTTCAACGACAGCACCTGCATGCTCGCCTCGCCGGCCATCTCGGTGGCCCCGGCGAAGGCCATGTTGTGGAGCACGCTCCTCAGCAGCCGCAGCCGACTGGCGTAGCCCAGCTCCAGGCCGTAGAGCCGGCAGAGCCGGTCGATCATCGCCAGGTTGCGCCAGGCGACCAGCGCCATGTCGACCAGGGTCAGGGGGCTGACCGCCACCATCACCGCGGTCTCGCCGGACATCCGCGAGATCAGCCGGCGCGCCTCCCGGTCCCGCGGGGCGAGCAGGTGGTGGGCGAGCAGCTGCTGGATGTCGCGACCGTCGTGGTGGGGCTGACGGGCGGCGACGAAAGCCTGCCAGTGGGGATGGTCGTCGTCGAGGCCGAGGCTGTGGCGCAGCCGTTCGGCCAGCGTCATGCCCGCTTCGGGCCCGGCCTCGGGTAGGGCGGCGAGCTCGCGGCGCAGCCCGTCGTGGCGGCGCAGCCGACGCAGGCGCCACAGTTCGCGGACCAGCGCCGAGCCGCCGAGCCCCAGGGCCAGCAGCAGCAGCAGGCTCCAGGCGCCGGCCAGCCAGTCGCCCCCGAGGCTGGCGGCGTAGAGGGTCTGGCCGGCCTCCACGGCGCCCAGGCCCAGGGTGCCGGCGAGCAGGGCGAGCAGCCCGCGGCGTCGCTTGCGGGGCGGGGCCAGGCTCGCCTCCAGCGCGCGTTCGGTGGGGCCGGATTCGGGCGTGTCGAGCGGCTCGCTGGGCAGGTCGGCGGCGAACTGCTCGCCGGGACGCGGGTCGCGGTGCTCCGCCTCACCGGCGGGGGGCTCCTCGAGGCGGAAGCGCTGTCTCGGGCGCGGATCCGGGTCGCGGGTGTCGCTCATTGCAGCTTGTCTCCGATCAGCCAGTCCAGGGCGGCATCCATGCGGATATGGGGCAGGGCGCCGCCCTCCCGGGGAGCCGGACGGAAGGCGGGGAAGTCGAAGCCCTGGCGGGCCCAGAAAGCGGCGTCGGGCAGCCGGTCCGGCACCTCGCCGGGAAACAGCAGCTGCTCCTCGCCGGAGAGGTCGGTGCCGCGCAGGGCCGGCGAGCGTCGCCCCTGATGGCTCACCTCGCGGCTCTCGGTGGCGCGGATCGCCGCCAGCGACAGGGCGCGGACCGGCACGTCGGCGAAGCGCAGGTCCTTGAGCGGCTCGGCCAGCAGGGCCTCGAGCAGGGCGACCAGGCGGCCGTGCTGTTCCGGGGTGACGTGATCGGCCTTGGTGGCGGCGATGGCCAGGCGGTCGATGCGCGGGGCGAACAGCCGCGACAGCAGGCTGCGCTTGCCGTAGTCGAAGCTCTGCATCAGGTTGGCCAGCGCCCGGGAGAGGTCCTGGAAGCGCTCCGGCCCGGCATTCAGGGCGCCGAGCAGGTCCACCAGCACGATCTGGCGGTCGAAGCGGCGGAAGTGGTCGCGGTAGAAGGGGCGTACGATGTGCTGCTGGTAGTGACGGAAGCGCTTGGCCAGGGTGGCGTAGTTGCTCTCGGGCGGCAGCCTGTCCAGCGCGGCGCGCTCGGCGCCCTCGATGCCCGGCAGGGGAAAGAACTGCAGCACCGGCGCGCCGGCGAGCTCCCCGGGCAGCAGGAAACGCCCCGGCTGCAGGTCGGCGAAGCCGGCCACCCGGGCGGCCCTCAGGCCCTCGGCGTAACCCTCGGCGAGCTCGGCGAGCTGCCCCTCGTCGGCGGCGGCGGCGGGGTCCAGTTCGGCTGCCGCCGCGAGCCAGTCGGTGAACAGGGCGGCGCGCTGGTGGCCGCGTGCCGGCTGCTGGGCCAGGCTCCAGCTCGGGTAGTCGTGCTCGAGCAGCGGCAGGTCGAGCAGCCACTCGCCGGGGTAGTCGAACAGGTCCAGGGCCAGCTCCCGGGTCTCCCCGCCGAGCAGGCCGCGCCTGGTCGGACGGTAGCGGATCGTCAGGCGCAATTCGCTGATGCCGCGGGTCGGCTCCGGCCAGTGCGGCGGGGTGGCGTCGAGCGCCTCCATGGCCTGGTCGTAGGGAAAGCGCGGCACGCCCAGGTCCTGCTGGTTGACCCGGCGAGCGCCGAGCAGGCGACCCTCGCGGGCCACCGGCAGCAGGTCGAGGTGCGCCTCCAGGCCGGCGTGACGGAGCTGGTTGACCAGCGAGGTCAGAAACGCGGTCTTGCCCGAGCGCGACAGGCCGGTGACCGCCAGGCGAAGCTGGCGGTCACGGCCGCGCTCGAGCAGGTCATGGAGTTCGCGAGCCAGGGGCTGGCGCATCGGCAACGGTTCCCTTCGCAGCAGGATCAGCCGCTAATGTGAGGGCGTTGGCCGCGTCTGGCAAGGCGTTGCCAGATCAGCAGGGCGATCGGCAACAGCGCCAGCGGTACCAGCAGGGCATTGAGCAGCGACCAGCCGAGCAGGGTCACCAGGGGGCCGGCCAGCAGGGCGGTGAGGGCCACGGTGGTGAAGACCAGGAATTCGTTGGTGGCCTGGGTGCGCGCCTTCTCGGCCGGGCGGTAGGTCTCGGTGAGCAGGCCGGTGGCGGGCAGGAAGGTGAAGTTCCAGCCCAGGCCGAGCAGGATCAGGGCGGTGTGGAACCCGGCCACGCCGGCCTCGACCTGGGCCACCAGGCCGCACGCCGCGAGCAGCAGGCAGCCGGCGGCGATCATTCGCTGAGGCCCGAAGCGGGCCGTGAGGTGGCCGGTCACGAAGGAGGGCAGGAACATCGCCAGCACATGCCATTGGATGGTGGTGGCGACATGGTCGAAGTGGAACCCCGCCCCGGCCATGGCCAGTGGGGTGGCGGTCATCGCCAGGTTCATCACGCCGTAGCCGATCAGGGCCGAGACCACGGCGAGGATGAACCCCGGTTGGCGCACGATCTCGCCGAGGGGGCGCGGCTGCCCTTCGCCGTGGGTGGCCTCGGGCGGCGGCAGGCGGGTCAGCAGCAGGATGACCAGGGCGACCAGGTAGAGCACGCCGAGCCCCAGGAAGCTGCCGAGGAAGGGCGTAGCGGCCAGTTCGCGGCTGACCCGGGCCAGCCACGGGCCGAAGAAGGCGGCCAGCACGCCGCCGCCCATCACCAGGCCGATGGCGCGGTCGCGCAGGGCCAGGGGGGCGGCCTCCACGGCGGCGAAGCGGTAGAGCTGGCCGAAGCCGATGCCGATGCCGATCAGCCAGGTACCGAGCATGAACAGGCCGAATGACTCACCGATCAACGCCTGGGCGGCCACCGCCACGCCACCGAGCCCCGTCAGGTTGCCGAGAATGAAGCCACGCCGGCGCCCCAGCCGGGCCATGATCAGCGAGGCGGGAATGGTCGCGCACATCAGCCCCAGCCACTGGGTGGCCACCGGCACGGTCGACCAGGCCGGGGCAGGCGCGAGGCTGGCGCCGATCAGCGGCGAGACGGCGATCAACAGGATATTGCCGCTGACCAGCAGGGCCTGGCACAGCGACAGCAGGGAGACGGTAACGGGCATGATGGCAATCCATTGCGAGACGAACCTCAGTGTCGCGCGCCTCGGCCAGGTCGGCAACTGCCTCCCGGTACAACGCAGCCCCGCACGGGGCGGGGCATCGAGGCATCCGCGAGAGCGGTGTCAGGTGCCGGCGAAGGCGGCGTAGATGATGACCACCAGCACCACCAGCACGATGCCGGCGGGCACCGCGCCCTTCCAGGGCGTCAGGTCGACATCGCCGCTGTACTCGTGGACCCAGTCGGTGTCCCGCGGGCGCAGCCTGCCGATGAGCAGCATCAGCGCCACCAGCAGCACGAAGACGCCGGCCACGAAGTGGAACTCGTGGATGATCAGCGGCAGCTTGTCGAATGGCGGCACGAAGTAGCCGGCGGCGATCAGCAGGCAGCCGCCGACCAGCGCGACCTTGGCCGCCATGGGCGGCACGCGCTTGGTCAAGAGACCGACGATCACGACCGCCAGGATCGGGATGAAGTAGATGGCGTTCATCTTCTGCAGGTAGCCGAACAGGCTCTCCTGGCCGGCCAGCAGCGGGGCGATGGTCATGGTGACGAAGGCCATGATCCAGCCGAACACCTTGCCCGACGTCACCACCTGCTCGTCGCTGGCGTCCTTCTTGAGCACACCCTTGTAGATGCCGAGGCTGAAGATGGTGGTGGTGCTGTTGAGCGCCGAGTTGAACGACGACAGGATGGCGCCGACCATCACCGCGGCGAAGAAGCCGGTGAGGTAGGGAGGCAGGACGTTGAACACCAGGTGGCCATAGGCCTCGTCGGCGCGCACGCCCTGGTCGGCGTAGAGGTGGTAGGCGATGATCCCGGGCAGCACCAGATAGAGCGGGCCGAGCAGCTTGAAGAAGCCGGTGAGCAGCACGCCCTTCTGGCCCTCGGCGAGGGTCCTGGCGGCGAAGGTGCGCTGGATGATCTGCTGGTTGGTGGTCCAGTAGAACAGGTTGATCAGGAACACGCCGGTGAACAGGGTGAAGAACGGCACCTGCTGTTCGGCGCCGCCGATCGAGTTGAGCTTGTCCGGATCGCTCTCCTTGAGGATGTTCCAGCCTTCCAGGAGGCCGCCGTCGGCGCTGACCGCCTGCAGGCCGAAGTAGACGATCACGAAGCCGCCGACCAGCAGGCCCACACCGTTGAGGGTGTCGGACACGGCAACGGTGCGCAGGCCACCGAACAGGGCGTAGATGGCGCCGATGATGCCGACGAGCCACACCGTCAGCCACAGCAGGACGGTGGGCGACTGGATGCCGGTCAACCCCTGCAGGTCGAGCATGCCCTGCAGCCCCATGGCGCCGGAGTAGAGGATGATCGGCAGCAGGATCACCGCATAGGCGATCAGGAAGATCACGTTGGTGATCAACTGGGTACCCGCGTCGAAGCGGATCGCCAGCAGCTGCGGCAGGGTGGCGATACCGCTTCTCAGGAAGCGCGGCAGGAAGAACAGCGCCAGCGCCACCAGGGCGATGACCGCCACCACCTCCCAGGCCATCACGGAGAGGCCGTCGCTGAAGGCGGCGCCGTTGAGCCCCACCATCTGCTCGGTGGACAGATTGGTCATCAGCAACGAGCCGGCGATCAGCGGGAAGGTCAGGGTGCGGCCGGCGAGGAAGTAGCCGCTGGTGCTCTCGTGGTCGTCGCGGCGGGTGAGACGCCAGGTGATCAGTGCGACCAGCCCGGTGAAGAACAGGAAGGACGCCAGGGTCAGGGCATGCATAGGGGAGAACCTTGCGGTTGTCGTGGGGGGTCGGCACCCGAGGTGTGCCGCGACATGTCGGTAAATTTACATGGCAGCAAGGGATTCTAGAGAGGATAATCGATTCATCTATTAGGCTTTGGTCGTAGTGTGGTTTCGAGTTTAAGTGATATTACTTTCCGAGTGTCCGGGAGCGCCGTCTTTCAGGCCGTCGCCGCGAGCATCTGGTAGAGCACCGGAAAGGCGGCGATCAAGAAGCCGCCCACGGCGAGCAGGTAGCCGGGCCAGCGATGGCGGGTCCGCTGGACCAGGGTCAGGCCGGCGAGGCACACCACCAGGCCGATCAGGTTGAAGGCGTAGCTGGCGATTTCCAGGTAAAGCTGTAGCGACATGGATGTTCCTCGACGGTCCGCGGGCTCGCGGTGGTGTTCATGCTAGGCTGATGCTATCAGGAGCGGCAGGGCGCTCGCAGTACGCCCGAGCGAGGTGGCAAGCGTGGATGACAGGGAGAACGGCATGGACACAAGGCTGCCGGGGGTGGAGGCGGTGATCGACTTCTGGTTTCACGGGCTCGAGCCGGCCCAGTGGTTCCGCAAGGATCCCGCCCTGGACACGACCATCCGCGAGCGCTTCGGGCCGCTACTCGAGGCCGCCGGCCGCGGCGAGCTGTGGCAGTGGCGGCTCTCGGCGCGGGGCCGACTGGCCGAGGTGATCGTGCTCGACCAGTTCTCGCGCAACATCCATCGCGATACCCCGTCCGCCTTCGCCCGCGATCCCATCGCCCTGGTGCTCGCCCAGGAGGCGGTGGCCAACCGCATCGATCGCCATCTCGAGGTGCCCTGGCGGGCCTTCCTCTACATGCCGTTCATGCACAGCGAATCGTTGTCGATCCATGACGAGGCGCTGGGCCTGTTCGACCAGCCGGGGCTCGAGGAGAACCTGCGCTTCGAGCGACACCATCGTGAGATCATCGAGCGCTTCGGCCGCTACCCGCACCGCAACGCCATCCTCGGGCGCGAGTCGACTCCCGAGGAACTGACCTTCCTCGAGCAACCGGGGTCATCCTTCTGAGTCGGGGAGCCTTTCTTCCGGGCCCCGGCTGGGGCACCATCGGGACCATCCCGACCACATGCAACCTAAGGAGAGCGACATGGGACTGATTGCCTGGCTGATCATCGGTGGTCTGGCCGGCTGGATCGCCGGCCATATCATGCGCGGGGGCGGTTTCGGCATCCTCGGCAATATCGGCGTCGGCGTGGTGGGGGCCGTGATCGGTGGCTTCCTGTTCAGCCTGCTGGGGTTGCAGGCCGGCGGCTTCATCGGTTCGCTGGTCACCGCCGTCGTCGGCGCCGTGGTGCTGTTGTGGGTGATCGCGAAGATCCGGCAGGCCTGAGCCTCGCGGCAGTGCAGGCGACATCGCCCGGCCGGAAACGGCCGGGCGACGTCGTTGTGGCCCCTTACCGGCCTGCCGGCCTGGGCCGGATGCGTCGATAGCGATCGACCCTCCGGTCGAGCCAGGCACCGTCGAGGGAGGTTTGCTCGGCGCGACCGGGCACCTTGATCTCGAGCAGGAAGATGCCGTCGCCCCCGCCGTCTGTCTTGCCGTGGGCGAGGCGGCGGCCGAGCCGCCGGGCGAGGGTGGGGTCGAGGCCCTCGACCCGCCGCCAGGTCAGCCGCAGGGCCTGCCGGTCGAGCAGATACCGGAAACGGGCCGCCTCGGTGAGTACCGAGACGGCGCCATGCGCCAGGCCCTGGGAGAGGCTCTCGAGGGTGCGGTAGGCAGGGGCACCGGCGGCGCGGCAGGCGTGTGCCCCCTCGACGCGGCAGCGCTCCCGTTCGGCGGGATCGTCGGGCCACCGGCCGCCGCGGCGTCGCTCGGGGGTGGCCGGATAGGCCAGGGTGATGGCCAGGCCGGGGGTGCCGTCGGGAAGCGCGATATCCGTCGCCGTGATCGCGCCGTGCGGCAGCTCGGCCTTCAACCAGCGATAGTCGCAGGCCTGCTGAATGGTGGTCCGGGCGTCCTCCAGGGTGTGATGGGCGCTCTGCAGCGAGCGCAGCATGGCAAGGGTGCGGAACATCGGGGCTTCCTGTCGGCGGCCGAGGCATCCGGACCTCGAGCCTGCATCGGGATAGTGGGGCAAGCCTCGTCGTCGGGTCAACGCTCGTCAGACGACGAACCGCCCGGCTGTTGCCAGCCGGGCGGTTCGGGGTCATGCGCCGTCGGTGCCGGGTGGTCCGGTCAGGCGGTGGCGGCGCGCTTGCTGCCGATCAGCTCCTGGAGGGACTCCTCGACGATGGCGAGGCCTTCCTCGAGGATCTCGTCCTCGATGGTGACCGGCATCAGGAAGCGGATGGTGTTGCCGTACAGGCCGCAGGAGAGCAGGATCAGCCCCTTCTCGCGGGCCTTCTTGCACAACGCGCCGGCCAGATCGGCGTCCGGGGCGTGCTTGGCCTTGTCGGCGACCAGGTCGATGGCCGCCATGGCCCCCATGTTGCGGCCGTTGTCGACGCAGTCGAA
This sequence comes from Halomonas kalidii, assembly GCF_030010475.1. Taxonomy (NCBI): domain Bacteria; kingdom Pseudomonadati; phylum Pseudomonadota; class Gammaproteobacteria; order Oceanospirillales; family Halomonadaceae; genus Halomonas; species Halomonas kalidii. Next base: position 28,407 of record NZ_JASCQN010000052.1, read on the forward strand.
CGTCTGCTGCCACTGGGCGAAGCGCTTGGCGAGCTTGTCGCCCAGCGCCTGGCTCTTCTCCAGGATGCCCTCCTGTTCGAAGACCTCCAGCACCGCCAGGGTGGCCGCACAGGAGACCGGGCTGCCGGTGTAGGTGCCGCCCAGGGAGTTGGGGCCGGAGGCGTCCATGTGCTTGTCGGTACCGACCACCGCCGAGATCGGCATGCCGTCGGCCATGCTCTTGGCCATGGTGATGATGTCTGGCTCGACGCCGCTGTGCTCGATGGCGAACATCTTGCCGGTACGCCCGAAGCCGGACTGCACCTCGTCGACGATCATCAGCATGCCGTGCTCGTCGCAGATCTCGCGGATCGCCTTGAGGAAGCTGGCCGGCGCCGGGTAGAAGCCGCCCTCGCCGAGTACCGGCTCGAGCACGATGGCCGCGGTGTCGCGGGGGTTGGCGTCGGTCTTGAGGGCCATCTTCAGGCCGCGCAGCGCCTCGTCCTCGCTGACCCCGTGGTAGGGGACCGGGTAGGGCGCCCGGAAGACGTTGCCCGGCATGCTGCCGAAGTCGGTGGCGTAGGGGGCGACCTTGCCGTTCATGGCCATGGTCATGAAGGTGCGGCCGTGGTAGCCGCCGTCGAAGCAGATGACGTTGTTCTTGCCGGTGGCCGCGCGGGCGATCTTGACCGCATTCTCCAGCGCCTCGGCACCGGAGTTGGCCAGCATCACCTTGGCATGGCCGCGCACCGGGGTGATCTGGCTGAGCTTCTCGGCCACCTTCACGTAGCCCTCATAGGGCATCACCGTCTGGCAGGTGTGCATGACCTTGTCCAGCTGCGCCTTCACCGCCTCGACCACCTTGGGGTGGCGGTGGCCGATGTTGAGCACGCCGATGCCGCCGGCGAAGTCGATGATGCGATTGCCGTCAGCGTCCCAGAGCAGCGCATTCTCGGCGCGGTCGGCAAACTGGGTGGCCGGACTCGCGGCCCCGTTGGCCACGTAGCGCTGCTTGAGTTCGTTGAGCTGAGCGTTGTTCATGATGCCTCCTTGTAAGAGAGATTGGCGACCGATCAGAGTCCGCCGACACAGACGTATTTTAGTTCAGTGTACTCATCCAGACCGTGGCGCGATCCTTCGCGTCCCAGTCCCGACTCCTTGACGCCGCCGAAGGGGGCCAGCTCGGTGGAGAGGATCCCCTCGTTGACCGCCACCATGCCATACTCCAGGCCCTCCATGACATGCCAGATACGGCGGTAGTCGCGGGCATAAAAGTAGGCCGCCAGGCCGAATTCGGTGGCGTTGGCCATGGCGATCGCCTCGTCGACGGTGTCGAAGCGGAACACCGGTGCGAGCGGCCCGAAGGTCTCTTCCGTGGCCACGCGCATCTCGTCGGTGACGTCGGCGATCACGGTGGGCTGGAAGAAGGTGCCGCCCAGCGCGTGAGGCTCGCCGCCGCAGACCAGGCGGCCGCCCTTGGCCAGGGCGTCGGCGATGTGCGACTGCACCTTGTCCACGGCGGCCTGGTTGATCAGTGGCCCCTGCATCACGCCGTCGTCCAGGCCGTTGCCGACCTTCAGCTCGGCGACGCGACGGGTCAGTTTCTCCAGGAAGGCGTCGTAGACGCCGGCCTGGACCAGCAGGCGGTTGGTGCAGACGCAGGTCTGGCCGGAGTTGCGGTACTTGGAGGCCACCGCGCCCTCCACGGCGGCGTCCAGGTCGGCGTCGTCGAAGACGATGAAGGGGGCATTGCCGCCGAGCTCCATGGAGGCCTTCTTGACCGTGCCGGCACACTGGGCGAGCAGTTTCTTGCCCACCGGGGTGGAGCCGGTGAAGGAGATCTTGCGCACCCGCGGGTCGGTGGTCAGCACCTCGCCGATCTCCGCGGGCTTCGCGGCGGTCACCACGTTGAGCACCCCGGCGGGGAAGCCCGCCTGCTCGGCGAGCCTGGCCAGGGCGAGGGCGGTGAGCGGGGTGGCCTCGGCGGGCTTGATCACCACCGGGCAGCCGGCGGCCAGCGCCGGCGCGCACTTGCGCGTGATCATCGCCAGGGGGAAGTTCCAGGGGGTGATGGCGGCGACCACGCCGATCGGCTCGCGAAAGACCAGGATGCGCTTGTCGGCGCCATGGCTCGGCAGGGTCTCGCCGGCCACGCGCTTGGCTTCCTCGGCGTAGTATTCGACGAAGGAGGCGCCGTAGGCCACCTCGCCGCGAGACTCCGCCAGCGGCTTGCCCTGTTCCAGGGTCATCAGCCGGGCCAGCGCCTCCTGGTGGGCCATGATGGCCTCGAACCAGGCGCGCAGCAGGGCGGCGCGCTCCTTGGCGGTCCGGCGCCGCCAGGCCGGCCAGGCGGCCTCGGCGGCGGCGACCGCCTCGCGGGCGGCATCGCCATCGAGATCCGGGACCTCGGCGAGGGTCTCGCCGCTGGCCGGGTTGGTGACGGTGAAGCGACGTTCGGCGTCGCGCCACTGCCCGGCGATATAGGCCTTGTCGACGATCAGTTCGGTCATGTGCGCCTCCTGTGGGGCGATGGTCATCATGTTGGACGAGTGTGCATTATTTTAAACGCTTCGCCAAGCCCTCCCTCGGTCACACCCCGGCGCGACAGGACATGGGCGACAAGCGACGATTTCCTGATCCCCGACCATCGGCGCGGGCCTGGCTTTCCGCTACACTAGGGCGCCGAATTCCCGGTACGCCCGAGCGTGCCGGCCGTCTTTCCTGGATGTCGAGGTGAGCCTTGGTCGATACCCTGAATGCCTGGTGGGCCCAGCAGCTGGTGCTGTGTGACTGGGCCTTCGATCCGGACCCGCTGTCGGTGGACGCCGAAGCCGCGGTAGCTCGTCTGGCGGTGCTGGGCGTGTCCGATCGTGGCGAGCTCGGCTGGCGTCTGGTCGAGACGATAGGGGGCGGCGGTGCCGCCATCGACCCGGCCCGGATGCTGGCCGGCCTCGAGCTGGTGGCCCTCGCCGGCGGCGCCGGCTGGCTCTCCCAGCCGCGGGCACGGGACTGGGCCCAGCGGCTCGCCGGCGAGATCAGCGCCCACTATTCCAGCCTCGACGTCTGGCTCGAGGCGCTGCGCCGTGTGCGCGGTGCCGAGGGCTGGGTGCGCGGCGACGACGGCTTCAGCGATGCCTGCGAGGCGCTGGCGGTGCTCGAGCACGAGGGCGACGGTATCACCTGGGAGCGACTCGGCGAGTGGCTGGCGATCCACGATCGGCAGCTGGCGCTGTGGCCCGAGGCGCCCGAGGAGCAGGTCTGGCGCCTGCGGGCCGGCTTCTCGCCGGTGGTCGAGCTTCCGGCGGGACGTGCAGACTGGGCCGGCCTGGAGGCCTGGCTGGTGGAGGCCTGGCAGATTCAGGGGCGTGACGATCTGCTGCACGCCCTGCTGTGGCTGGCCGGGCAGGGCGACCGCCAGGGCTGGGACCTGGACGCCAACCGCCTGCTGGCGCTGGACGTCGCCGCTCGGCATGACTGGCTGGAGCGGCTTGACGGCACCGAGCGCGCCTACGGACGCGTACTGCTGGGCTTCGTCGACCATGGCGAGCCCCTGGAGTGGGCCGCCTGGGACTGGCTGCGGCTGGTCGACCTGGCCTGGGCCGGTGCCTGCCTGGGCTGGCTCGACGAGCGGGAGGCGACGGATTTCGCCCTGCACGGCGCCGACCTGGTGCTGCACCGCTACAGCGACTGGGCGGCCCTGGCCCGGGCCTACCAGCGGGGGCGTAGCCTGTTCGAGGGGCGCAACCTGTTGCCGGCCCTGGAGGCCGACTGGAAGCTGCTGCTGCAGTCACCGGTGAGTCCCTGGCACCCGGCGTTGCAGGGCCTGATCGAGTCGTCGCTTCTCGAACGCTCTCGCCGCGCCCTGCGCGACTGGCGCCGTGAACCGCGCCACTGGGTGCTGGCCCTGGCCTCGGTGCGTGAGCCCGAACTCGCCATGCGCCAGGGGCCGGCGGTACCGGTGCTTCCGGCGCGGCGTGACGATGCCGGCCAGTACCTGCGTGACACCCTCGACCTGCATGCCGACGAGGGCGTCGAAGCCCTCGCGCGCTACTGGCTGCCGGCTCAGGCCCACCACCTCAATCAACTCGCCGCCGATGCCGCCCACGGGGCCCTGCCCGGTGCCGAGACCCCCTTCGGCGCCCCGGCGGCGGGCGATCTCGCCCTGCGCGATGGCCTGCGCACGGCGAGCCGGCACTCGGCGACCATTCACATGGCCGAGAAGTACGCCTTCTATCTGCAGATGGCCATGGACAGCGAGGCCTTCGATGCGGCCGGGCTCGAGGTGCTGGCCGAGGCGCTGCGCGGTTCGCTATGCCGCTTCTATCCCGATGCACGCCGGCTGTTGGAGGCCTGGGCAAGCTGGGAGTCGCTGCTGCCCGAGGAGGAGCAGCCGCCCTTGTCCGCCGAGATTCGCTGGCACCTCGAGGATCCCGGCAGTCTCTTCCACTGGCTTGACTGGTGCCCCGGAGAGTGGCAGGAGCCGGGCCGCCGGCCCAGCCTGCCGCACTTCACCGCCATGGCGCTGGTCGGGCCGCTCAACAGCGCCGCCTGGAGCCTGCCGCAGCCGGAGAGCGAGCGCGAGTGCGCCTCGATCCGTGACTGGATCGATGGCCACTACGGCCTGCATGCGGCCACCGAACTCACCGAGTTCCTCGACTTCCTGCTCGAGGTCGGCGATCGCCAGGAGTATCTGGTCAACTACGCCCCTTACACCCTCAACGAGGCCCGTCTGGGCTCGGAGATCGCTACCCTGGAGTCCGGCGAGTGCAGCGAGGAGGAGGCCAGCCACCTGCTGCGGCTGCAGCGGGTACGCGACAACGAGGACGGTTGCAACGATACCGACATGGCGGCCTGGGACATCGCCCAGACCGTCGACCTGGCCATCGCCGGTCGCCAGCTGGGGTGGCTCGATGAGACGGCCTTCACCCGTGTCCTGGAGCGTGCCCATGCCCTCGCCGCGGCTCACTACGCCGGCTGGGAGGAGTACGCCCGGGGCCTGTATGTCGGGTTCTCCTTCTTCATGGGCGAGACGCCGGAGCGCGAGAGTTTCCTGGCCGGTTTCCGCCAGGCGCTGGTGGCCTGGCTGTCCGGGGCGCCGCCGCTGGCCGGGCCCTGGGCGAGCCTCGACTTCCCCGGTGCCCGGCCTCGCCACTGGGCGCCGTTGCACATCGATACGCTGCCGGGGGATACCCGGACGCTCCACTGACCGGGGCCGGGGCCTCTCGCGTGCCGGAAGGCCCGTCGTCGCCACATGGGACTCGCCATCGGCCGGAAGAGTGGTTTATAGTCAACGGGTTTGATGATACGGCTCCTGTTTTCGGGAGCCCCAGCCACTCAGCGAGCCGCAGACAGGCCGCTCTGGCAGTGATACCGACGAGGGTGTCAGGCGTCACTGCCACAGCGACAACCCGGTGGCCCGAGATGCAGCCTGCGAAGTGCTGCCCGGGACGGGTGCGGCTCAGGGAATGAGGTCGTCGCAGGATGGTCGTCACGCGATCGGGTCGTGCCCTGATGGTTATCGTCTCGCTGGCCCTGCTGGCCGGCTGTGCCGCTGCCCCGCGGGAGAGCGCCTCGAAGGCTCCTGACGACTACTTCGCCCGCCAGTTGCCGGGCTTGCCCGGGGGTTGGGATCCGATGATGTCCCCGGTGGACAACCCCCTCAGCCAGGTGCGCAGCCTGCATGCTCCGCCACCGGCACTGGTGCGCCAGGCACTGCTGGCCCAGCACGAACGCTGGGTGGGCACCCCCTACCGCCTGGGCGGCACCTCCCGGCGCGGCATCGACTGTTCGGCGCTGGTCCAGCACGTCTTCAACGACACCTTCCGCCTGGAACTGCCGCGCTCCACGGGCGAGCAGGTGCACCAGGGCACGCCCATCGCGCGCGACGAGTTGCAGGCCGGCGACCTGGTCTTCTTCCGCCCGCCAGGGGCCTATGACCATGTCGGCATCTACGTCGGCGACGGTTACTTCCTGCACGCCTCCACCTCCCAGGGCGTCAAGCTGTCGAGGCTCGAAAACGACTACTGGCGCCGCCACTACTGGCAGGCCCGGCGGGCGCTCGAGCCGACCCAACTGGCGCAGCGGGTCGCCTCGATGGGGGAGGGGTAGGCTGTCCCTCGATAGGGTATCGATTCGATCTGCCCGAACCTGTGGACACTTGTCTATCTGTTCTTCAATCCCTCTACGAAAGAGGTCACTACCCGAGAGGCCAGGGTCTTCGCATCGCCTGGCCCTTTGCCCGCAGGATCGAGAGTGCGGTCGATCAATAACATCGACAAGCCATGAACGAGGGCCCAGGCAGAGATTGCAGTGGTCTCGATTGCTTCCTGATCTGCCTTGCCCTCGTAGCCGAGATGCTGCGCCAGTGCTTCCGAGACCGGGAGAAAGCTTTCGGCCTTGGCTTCGGCAACCTCGGGGTGGGCTTGCCACTCTGTCACACCTGCGCCGAACATCAATCGATAGAGCTGTGGTTGTGCCAGAGCAAAGCGAATATAGTCCAGGCCAAGCGCAATGATGCGCTTCTCCCCCGTATTCTCTGCAGCGGCCGTGGCCCGTTGAGTCCGCACGAGTTCGCGAAAACCGAGCCTGGCTACGGTAGCGAGGAGATCCTCCTTGCTTTCGAAGTGGTTGTAGGGCGCCGTTTGTGAAACGCCGGCTGTGCGGGCCAGGGCTCGAAACGAGATCGCTTCGGGGCCTTCTTTCTCCAGCATTTGCATGGCGGCCGTAATCAGTGCATCTCGCAAATTGCCATGGTGATAATTCCGACGGCGTTGCACCGTTCCCTCTCCTCAATCTTTCTTTATGTTGACGATGTCAATATAGAGACCTAATCTTGACGGTGTCAATATGAGCGGACTGGACGAACGGAGGAAGCACCATGGATTCCAAAGGCGAACCGAGCAATCCAAGCAGACGGTTGGCACTAGGTGCCGTTGGAGGTCTGGCTGTCGGCGCTCTGGCTGGAGCGACAGGCGGCGTTGCCTTGGCGGCATCGGCGACACCGCCAGCACCGACGGTAATCGATGGGCTCAGGCGCTTCGACGGCAAGGTCGTCCTCATCACTGGGGCGACCTCGGGTATCGGCAGGGCAGCGGCCAAGGCGTTTGCTCGAGAGGGCGCGAAGGTGGCGTTCTGTGGTCGCCGTGAACAGCTCGGCCGGGAACTGGAAAGGGAAATCAAGGCCGCAGGTGGGGAGGCCTTGTATGTACAGGCCGATGTCCGCCGCGAAGATCAGGTCGAAAGCTTCGTGCAACGAACCGTGGAGACCTATGGAGCGCTGGACGTGGCGTTCAACAATGCCGGTATCACGCTCGAAAAGCCGATGCACGAATTCGACTCGGCGGAATGGGATGATGTCAGCAACACTAATCTGCGCGGTGTGTTTCTGGCGATGAAATATGAGATCCCTCGGATGCTGGAGAATGGCGGTGGGACGATTCTGGTTACCTCGTCCTCCGCTGCCAATTCGGCATCTGCGGGCAGGAGCGTCTATACGGCCACCAAGGCGGGTCTCGTTGGGCTCGTACGCTCGGCCGCTCTTGACTATGGCGATCAGGGCATCCGAGTGAACGCCATCCTGCCGGGCACGACCGATACGGCGTTGGTGCGTGGAACGGCGGGTATGGAAGACGTTCCTGACGTGGCCTGGCGTATCGGTGCCGGGCAATGGGGCCGCACCAATGTCAAGGGATTGAAGCGGATGGCCACGGTGGAGGAAATCGCTGCCTTTGTCGTGGCCATGGCGTCGCCCGATCTAACCTATTTGACGGGTTCCACTCTGGCCATCGATGGCGGCACGGGAACCGGCTAGATTGCTCGGGCAGGAAGGTGACAACGGCAGGAGTCGCATTCAAAGGATGGCCGCTTGTCCTGGATGCTCAAAGGGCTTCCCGGTGGGAGAGCACGAAGTCGACGAAGGCCTGCTCGGCGCGCGACAGGTAGGCTCCCCGGGCCCAGGCCAGTGACAGGTCGAGCCAGGCCGGCGGGTCGAACGAGACGGCGGCCAGCTCCGGCTCGTCCACCACCCGGCGCAGGAAGGTGGTGATGCCGAAGCCCTGGCGGACGATCGCCTTGGTCAGCGGGATCAGATTCGACTGGAAGGCGACGTCTGCCGTGAGGCCCGTCTGACGCGACAGGGCGTCGACGAACTCGCGATGGAAGTAGCCGTCCTGGAACAGCACCAGCGGCTCGCGGAAGAATGCCTCGGCGGTGACCCCCGCGCGCCCGGCGTAGGGATGCTCCCGTGGCACGCAGACCACCATCTCCTCCCGTACCAGTTGCCGCCGTTCCAGGTGATGGCTCGCCTGGTCGTCGATCACCACCCCGAGATCCAGTTCGCCGTCGGCGATCATGCGTTGCAGGCGTCGGGCACCGGCCTCGACCACGGTCAGGCGAATGCCGGGGTGGCGGGCCTTGAAGCCCATCAGCAGGGGCGGGAAGTAGTAGGAGCCGAGCATCGAGGGAATGCCGATGCGCAGCTCGCCCTTGACCAGGCCATGCAACTCGCGCATGGCCAGGTGGGTGGCGTCGGCCCGCTCGAGCAGTTGCCGGGCGTGCTGGCGCAGGTGTTCTCCTTCCGGCGTCAGGCCGATGCGCCGCTCGTGGCGCTGGAAGAGCGTCAGCTCCAGGCGCTTCTCCAGGTTGGCGATGGTCTGGCTCACCGCCGACTGGGCCACGTGCAGCTCCCGGGCCGCGGCGCTGAAGCCGCCCTGGTCGGCCACGCAGAGGAAGACCCGCAGGGAGCGCAGGTCGAAGGGCAGGCTCATAAGAGAATCCGATGGTTCCTATCTTGATATTCTGTTTGGCTTATCATTGTGCGCGAGCGATCATGCCTTGCCAAGCAGGAGGGCATCATGATCCAAGTGCATTCCCGCGCCTGGTGGCGCGCCACCCTGGCCCTGTGCCTGGGCTCCTTCCTCGTCTTCATCAATCTATATGCGCCCCAGCCGCTGCTGCCGGAGCTGCGCACGGCCTACGGGATCTCCACCCTGATGGCAGGCCTGGTGATGTCGGTCGCGACGCTGGCGCTGGCCGCCTCGCTGCTGGTCTTTGGCCCGCTGTCGGACGCCATCGGCCGCGCCGGCATCATGCGCCTGACGCTGCTGGCGGCGGGGGGGCTTTCGTTGGCCCTGGCCCTGGCACCGAACTTCGAGAGCCTGCTGTTGCTGCGGACCCTGCAGGGGTTCGTGCTGGGCGGGCTGCCGGCGGTGGCCATCGCCTGGATGGGCGACGAGTTCGAGCGCCCGGCGCTGCTCTCGGCGGTGGGCATCTACATCGGCGGCAACACCCTGGGGGGCATCAGCGGCCGGGTCGTCGGCGGGGCCGTGTCCGAAGTGGGTGGCGCCTCGGCCAGCTTCCTGGTGGTGGGAGCCATGACGCTGGCCGGCGTGGCGCTGTTCTGGAAGCTGCTGCCGCCCGCCCGGGCCTTCACCCCGCGCCCCTTCGAACTGCGCGGCGCCCTGGCCGACCTGGCGGGACACCTGCGCCATCCGCTGCTGCTGTCGGCCTACCTGCTCGGCGGGCTCAACTTCCTGATCTTCATCAACCAGTACAGCTACATCACCTTTCGCCTGGCCGAAGCGCCCTTCGGGCTGGGAGCGAGCCTGCTGGGGCTCATCTTCCTCACCTACCTGGGCGGCACCCTGGGGTCGACGCTCTCCGGCCGGCTGGCCCGCTCGCTGTCGCAGCCGGCCTGCATGATGGCGGGCATCCTGATCCTGATGATCGGCACCCTGGTGACCCTGGTCGACTCGCTCTGGCCGATCGTCCTCGGCCTGACCCTCAACGCCTTCGGCTTCTTCCTGGCCCACTCCATGGCCTCGAGCTGGGTGGGGCGCCACGCCGAACGGGCCCGCGGCAGTGCTTCGGCCCTCTACCTGGTGTTCTACTACGGCGGTGCGAGCCTCGGTGGCCTGTGGCTGGAGCCCTTCTGGCGGCTCGCCGCCTGGGAGGGCGTGGTCCTGGGTTCCTGGCTGGTGCTGGTGGTGACGCTGGGCATCGCCGGCTGGTTATGGCGGCATGAGCGCTCAGTGAGCGAGCGACGGGTCGCCGCCTAAGCCTCCCGCCTCTTCGCCCCAGATCTCGTCGAGGCGCGCCTCGCGGCGACAGGCCGACTTGTAGAAGCGATAACGCACCGGGTTCTTGCGATAGTAGCCCTGGTGATACTCCTCGGCCGGGTAGAAGGTCTCGAAGTCGTTGATCTCGGTGGCGATCTCGCGGTCGAAGCGGTCGGCCAGGGCCTCCCGGCTGGCCTCGGCCAGGGTGCGTTCCTCGTCGTTCATGGGGAAGATCGCGCTGCGGTAGGAGGCTCCCGCATCACAGAACTGGCGGTCCACGGCGAAGGGGTCGATATTGCGCCAGAAGACGTGCAGCAATGCCTCGTAGTCGACCACCTCGGGGTCGTACTCCACCTCGACGACCTCGGCATGGCCGGTCCCACCGGCGACCACCTGGTTGTAGCTGGGATTCTCCACATGGCCGCCGCTGAAGCCGGAGGTGGTCGAGAGCACGCCCTCGACCGGGTCGAAGGCTTCCTCCATGCACCAGAAGCAGCCGCCGGCGAAGACGGCGCTGGCGGTCTGCTCCTCGGCGAGGGCCGCTCCGGCCAGGCCGAGCGGGAGGGTCAGCAGGGCGAGCCAGCGGGTAGCGGGAACAGTGAGAACAGGCATGGGGTGGCTCCGGTGGACAGGGGTGGTAGATTGGAGGTTGTCGTACGCCAGGGGTTCCGTACAACCCCTGTTGAATTCTACCCTTGCTGTAAGCTGGCGCGAGTGGCGGCGACACAAGGGCGAACCCGTCCCACGAGACCATTCTCACCAGGAGCCTTCCCTTGACCCGACGTCGCCTGTTGCTCGCGGCCCTGATCGTGATGATCGTCGCGGCCTATTTTCTCAGCGGAGCCGACGAGGCCTTGACCCTGCAGAACCTGCAGGCCGAGCAGTCCCGCTTCCGGGCCTGGCTGGCCGCGGAGCCGCTGACGGTCGCCGGCGGCTTCTTCCTGATCTACGTGGTCATGGCCGCCGTCTCGCTGCCGGGGGCGACTCTGCTCACGGTGCTGGGAGGCGCACTGTTCGGCTTCGGCTGGGGGCTGCTGATCATCTCCTTCGCCAGCACCCTGGGCGCGACCCTGGCGGCCCTGATCGCCCGTACTCTGGCACGGGCACCGCTGGAGCGGCGCTTCGCCCCCCAACTCGCACGCATCAATGCCGGCATCGAGCGCGAGGGGGCCTTCTATCTCTTCACCCTGCGGTTGATCCCGCTGTTCCCCTTCTTCGTGATCAACCTGGTGCTGGGCCTGACCCGCATGCGTCTGTTGACCTTCTACTGGGTCAGCCAGCTTGGCATGTTGCCCGGCACGGCGGTGTACGTGAATGCGGGCCGCGAACTCGGCAATCTCGAGTCGCTCTCGGGCATCCTGTCCCCGGGGCTGATCGGCTCCTTCGTCCTGATCGGGCTCTTCCCCTGGCTGGCACGCGGCTTGGTGGGGCTGGCCAAGCGACGTCGGCTGGCGCGTCGCTATGACCGGCCCACCGCCTTCGACCATGACATCGTGGTGATCGGCGGAGGCTCCGCCGGGCTGGTGGCCAGCTACATCGCCGCCGCCGTCAAGGCGCGGGTGGCGCTGGTGGAGCGCGACCGCCTGGGGGGGGACTGCCTCAATACCGGCTGCGTGCCGTCCAAGGCGCTGATCCGCGCCGCGCGTGCCGCCAGCGAGGTACGCGGGGCATCGCGCTACGGCGTACAGGCCGGTGAGCCGGAGATCGACTTTGCGGCGGTGATGGGGCACGTTCACGGCGCCATCCGCGAGGTGGAGCCCCACGATAGCCGTGAGCGCTACGAAGGGCTGGGCGTGGACGTGATGGCCGGCGACGCCCGCCTCGAGGATCCCTGGCGGGTGAAGGTCTCGACAGGCCAGGGCGAGCGGGTGCTGACCACACGCCATGTGATCATCGCCAGCGGGGCGCGGCCTCGGGTGCCCGACCTGCCGGGCCTCGAGGCGATCGAGGTGCTGACCTCGGATAATCTCTGGCGGCTCGAGGCCCTGCCCGAGCGGCTGGTGGTGCTGGGCGGCGGCCCCATCGGTTGCGAGCTGGGGCAGAGCTTCGCCCGTTTGGGCAGCCGGGTGGAGTTGGTGGAGATGGACGATCAGCTGCTGCCCCGCGAGGACCGGGACGTGGCGGCCGAGGTCGAGGCCCGGCTCGGCGGAGAGGGAGTCGGGGTGCATCTCGCCACCCGGGCACGGCGCGTGGTGACGGTGGACGGCGGCCATGTGCTGGAGGTCGAGCGCCCGGGCGACGATGGCGAGCCGGTGGTCGAGCGGCTGGGCTTCTCGCACCTGCTGGTGGCGGTGGGCAGGCAGGCCAATGTCGCGGGGATGGGGCTCGAGGCGCTCGGCGTGGAGACACGTGAGGACGGTACCCTGGCCGTGGACGAGACCCTGCAGAGCGTGCTGCCCAATGTCTGGGCCTGCGGCGACGTGACGGGCCCCTTCCAGTTGACCCATGCCAGCGCCCATCAGGCCTGGCATGCCACCGTCAATGCCCTGTTCGGTGAGCTCAAGCGCTTTCGGGTCAGCTATCGCGCGCTGCCGGCGGTGACCTTCACCGACCCCGAAGTGGCGCGGGTGGGGCTCAACGAGCGCGAGGCCAGGGAAAGTGACGTGGACGTCGAGGTGACGCGCTATGATCTGCGTGAGTTGGATCGGGCCATCGCCGAGGGCGAGACCGATGGCTTCGTCAAGGTGCTGACGGTGCCTGGCAAGGACAGGATCCTGGGGGCGACCATCGTCGGCCAGGGCGCAGGGGAGATGCTGGCCGAGTTCACCCTGGCCATGACCCACGGCATCGGGCTCAACAAGCTGCTGGGGACCATCCACTCCTATCCGACCCGCAGTGAGGCGGTCAAGGCCACGGCCGGCGTCTGGAAGAACGCCCACAAGCCGGAACGGCTGCTGGGCTGGCTGGCGCGCTACTTTGCCTGGCGGCGCGGGTCGACTCGGGTGGCTGAAAAGAAGACAGTCGACGAGAGCATGAGAAGGAGTTGAAATGCTGGATCGCTGGACGATGCCCCTGACCCAGGCGCCGCTGATCCGGCTGGCTGGCCAAGTACCAGATTCGACCCGATCAGCTGACACTGGCTGCCTTTCTGATCGGCATGTTGGCGCTTCCACTACTGGTCATGGAGTGGTATGCACTGGCGCTGGCGGCGATTCTGCTCAATCGCCTCGGTGATGGGGTGGATGGTGCCCTGGCCCGCCTGATCCAGCAGCCGAGCGACGCTGGTGGATTCCTCGATATCGGCCTGGATTTCGTCTTCTACGCCGCGGTGGTGCTCGGCTTCGCGCTGGCCGACCCGGCGGCCAATGCCCTGGCGGCGGCCTTCCTGCTGTTCGCCTTCATCGGTACCGGTACCTCGTTTCTGGCCTTCGCCATCATGGCCACCCGCCATGGCCTCACGCGACCCCGTTTCCAGCAGAAGGCCTTCTACTACCTGCATGGCCTGACCGAGGGGACCGAGACGATCCTCGCCTTCGTGGCGTTCTGCCTCTGGCCCGGGCATTTCCCGCTGCTCGCGGTGCTGTTCGCCGTGGCCTGCCTGGTTACCACCGCCACCCGGCTCTGGGGCGGGTATCATACCCTGCGGACCCTCGCGGTTTCTCACTGAAAACGGGCGAAGGGGCCCGGAAACGACGAAGGGGCAGCCGGTGGCTGCCCCTTCGCGATCGAACCCGACACGGATCTCAGTGCTCGACGCCGCCGGCGCCATGCACGTGGCCGTGCTCGATCTCTTCCTGGCTGGCCTCGCGAACCTCGGCGATCTCGACGTCGAAGTTCAGGGTCTGGCCGGCCAGCGGATGATTGCCGTCGACGGTGACGGTATCGCCTTCCACCTTGGTCACGGTGACCATCAGCGGGCCGCCCTGGGTCTGGGCCTGGAACTGCATGCCGGGTTCGACGCTTTCGACCCCCTGGAAGGCGTCACGCGGCACTTCCTGCACCAGTTGCGGCTGCTGCTCGCCGTAACCTTCGGCGGGCTGTACGGTGGCGGTGAGCTTGTCGCCGGCGGCGCGACCCTCAAGCTCCTTCTCGAGGCCCGGAATGATGTTGCCGGCGCCGTGGAGGTAAGTCAGCGGCTCGCGGCCTTCCGAGCTGTCCAGCACTTCACCTGCGTCGTTGGTCAGGGTGTAGTGGAACGCGACAACGGAATTCTGCGCAATCTGCATTGATGAACCTTTCGGTGAGTGCATGTAGTCAACATGGTAACGCGCCGGTCGGGGGGCTGTCAGGGGGATGGGCGAATTTCAGGATGCCTGCGTCGATCCTGAGACACATTCACGCCTGTCGGGTCGGCGGCTGGAGGACGCTCGAACGGTTGCGCGCCCCAGTGGGCAGGGATACCCTTGCGTGACACCATTTCCCCACTGCATACACCATCTTCCGGAGAGACCCCATGACCATCGCCATGATCTGGCTGATCGCCTTCGCCGCCATCCTGTTCCTCTGCTTCAGCCGTTGGGAGTCCAGCGTCAGCCCCGGCCTCGACAGGCTGCTTCCGGCGGTAATGAAGACCCATGGCGACAATCGTCTGGTATGGAGCCTGGCCCTGGCGGTATTGGGTGCCACCACTCTGGTGCGTCCGGTGGACATGCTGCTGACCGCGATCGTCATCGTGCTGCTGGTGCTGGTCGGCAGGAAGCTGGCCGGCTGGGCCATGAACAAGGTCGATATGTAAGCAGGGCGGGGCCCGGTGCCCCGATCATCGTGCCAGGCAGAGGGCCCGCGGATGACTCCGCGGGCCCTCTGCTTGTGTGAGGCGTCTCGCCTCGAGCGCCGGGAGGCGATCAGTAGGGGGCCACGCTCAGGTTGGCGCCGCTGCCGATCAGGCGTACGCGCTGGCCGGTCTGGAAGTCACGATCGGCCTTCTGGACCACGACGATGTGCTGGCCGTCGTCGCGGCGGATCTCCATCTCCCAGGCGCGAACCCGGTTGGTGGCGTCCTCGACGCGCGAGCCGGCCACGCCGCCACCGATGGCACCGGCCGCGGTGGCCAGCCGGCGACCGGAACCACCACCGATCTGGTTGCCCAGCAGGCCACCGATCACGGCACCGCCGGCGGTGCCGAGCAGGTTGCCGGTGGGGCTGTCGGCCTGGATCTGCACCTGGCGCAGGGCGGTGATGGTGCCGAAGGTGACCTGCTGGCCGGTCTGGGCCTGACTGCCGCGATAGACATCACCGCCATAGGGGGAGGTGTTGGCACAGCCGGCGAGGGTCAGGACGCCGAGAGCGAGAACGGGAAGAAGACGTTTCATGTGGGACCTCCTGGGGTATTCATTCGGGGCTCTCGTGATGACGGCCCGGTGACATCCTGTCGCGGAATCTTGGCGTTACAGAACGCTGTTTGTTAATTAGTTTACCCAGCCCTGGTGACTTTGACCAGCCACCCGGGGGGCGAGTGCCACCAGTGTAGCGTGTGAGTTGGGCAAATAGTGTGAAAACCACACCGACGCCGGCCGCCACAAAAAAAGGGGAGGCCAAGCCTCCCCAAGGGTTCCAGTCGATCTACCGCGTTCGTGTCGGCTCAGCCGAACTGATTCATGGTGTTGTCCTTGCCACCGGCCTTGAGGGCCGCCTCGCCGTGGAAGAACTCCTTGTGGTCGTCACCGATGTTGGAACCGGCCATGTCCTGGTGCTTGACGGTGGCGATGCCCTCGCGGATCTCGCGACGCTGAACGCCCGCCACGTAGGCCAGCATGCCCTCGTCGCCAAAGTAGCCCTTGGCCAGGTTGTCGGTGGACAGGGCCGCGGTGTGGTAGGTCGGCAGGGTGATCAGGTGGTGGAAGATGCCGGCCTCGCGGGCAGCGTCGCGCTGGAAGTTGCGGGTCCACTCGTCGGCCAGCCGGCCGAGCTCGGTGTCGTCGTAGTCGGCGCTCATCAGGCCGGCACGGTCGTAGGCGGAGACGTCCCTGCCTTCCTGCTCCCAGGCATCGAACACCTGCTGGCGGAAGTTGAGCGTCCAGTTGAAGGAGGGCGAGTTGTTGTAGACCAGCTTGGCGTTGGGCACCACGTCGCGGATGCGGTTGACCATGCTGGCGATCTGGCCGACATGGGGCTTCTCGGTCTCGATCCACAGCAGGTCGGCGCCGTTCTGCAGGCTGGTGATGCAGTCGAGCACCACGCGGTCCTCGCCGGTACCCGGCTTGAACTGATAGAGGCCGGAGGCGAGGCGCTTGACCTTGACCAGCTTGCCGTTCTGCTTGATCACCACGTCGCCGTTGTCGATATCGGAGGCGCTGGTGATCTCGTCGCCGTCGAGGTAGCTGTTGTACTGGTCGCCCAGGTCGCCCGGCTCCTTGGTCACGGCGATCTTCTGGGTCAGGCCGGCCCCCAGGGAGTCAGTGCGGGCGACGATCACGCCGTCCTCCACGCCGAGCTCGAGGAAGGCGTAGCGCACGGCGTTGATCTTGGCGATGAAGTCTTCGTGGGGCACGGTGACCTTGCCGTCCTGGTGGCCGCACTGTTTCTCGTCGGAGACCTGGTTCTCGAGCTGGATGCAACAGGCCCCCGCCTCGATCATCTTCTTGGCCAGCAGGTAGGTGGCCTCGGCGTTGCCGAAGCCGGCGTCGATGTCGGCGATGATCGGCACCACGTGGGTCTCGTGATTGTCGATCCTGGCCTCCAGCTCGGCCGCCTTGGCGCTGTCACCGGCCTCCTGAGCCGCTTCCAGGTCGCGGAACAGGTGGTTGAGTTCCCAGGCATCGGCCTGGCGCAGGAAGGTGTAGAGCTCTTCGATCAGGGCCGGCACCGAGGTCTTCTCGTGCATGGACTGGTCGGGCAGCGGGCCGAATTCCGAGCGCAGGGCGGCGACCATCCAGCCGGAGAGGTAGAGGTAGGAGCGCTTGGTGGTACCGAAGTGCTTCTTGATGGAGATCAGCTTCTGCTGACCGATGAAGCCGTGCCAGCAGCCCAGCGACTGGGTGTACTGGGAGCTGTCGGCGTCGTAGGCGGCCATGTCCTCGCGCATGATCTTCGCGGTGTAGCGGGCGATGTCGAGACCGGTCTGGAAACGGTTCTGGGCCCGCATGCGGGCGGCATGCTCGGGGTTGATGCCCGCCCACTTGCCCTGCTGGGCTTCGCGCAGTTGAGCCAGTGCCTTGATATCGTCTCTGTATGACATGGGGCCATCCTTTTGGTCAGGAATGAATCTCTGGGTGGCGACGCCGTGGCACGGCTGATGTCGTGGCCGCCGGTATCGCCGGCTGCATCATTCGGCAATGCCTTATGCTGCACCTGCGAAGTCTTATCAGGTTCGGCCAGTTGCCAAGGGATGTCTCTACGGCCTTGGTCGAACCCCGGGCGAGGGTCGGATCGTCGTGTCGCCGGTACTACGAGCCGGCCGATGAACGGTCGTTTTACCCTCGCCATGGCCTCCACTATGGCGCCTTGTGACGGGCCTCAGCAATTGACACTTGGGGGTAGGGGGCGTTGTAGTTCGACTACAGGGACGCACCGCGGGGGCGCTTTCCTGTAGTGAATTTCCGTAGAGGAGCGAGGGGGCGGTGGCTCAGCCCCGGAGGGGAAGCTGCATGTTGCGGTGCGGAATTCCGGCGTCGAGGAACTCGTCACCGAAGGCCTGGAAGCCCAGGTTCTCGTAGAAGGCCAGGGCATGGGTCTGGGCGGCCAGCGCCACGCACGGGTGTCCGTGGCGCCGGGCCGCCTCGATGGCGGCCCGCATCAGGGCCGCACCGATGCCGAGCCCGCGGGCCTCGGCGAGCACGGCGACCCGGCCGATATGGGCGTCGGGCAGCAGCCGTGCGGTGCCCACCGGGCGGCCGTCGGCGATGGCCAGGAAGTGCAGGCAGTCGGGGTCGCGGCCGTCCCACTCCTCCTCGAGGGGCACCTGCTGTTCCTCGATGAAGACGGCACGCCGGATCTCGCCGGCCGCTGCCCCGAGGGTAGCCCAGTCACCCTCGCGGATCTCGATCCTCGGCATCCGGCGTCACTCCTCTGCGAAGTCGTCGGCCCAGCCGAGGCTACCGGCATCGAGGAGCGCGGCGAGCAGCTCGGCGGCACCCGGGAGCTCGAGCAGCCCGGCATCCAGCGGGATGTCGGAGGCCAGGGCCCGGGCCAGTGTCGGCTCGCAGTCGATGCCGTCGCCGTCGGCGAAGAGCGTCGCCCGGTCGTCGTCCAGGGCGCGCCAGGCGAAGCGTGAGCCGGGGCTGCGCAGCAACTCCTCGCCGTCCTGTAGTGCCGCGACAAGTGCCTCGACGTCGGTAGGGGCTTCGGCGGGCACCAACTGGTCGACGTACTTGGGCTGGGTCATCACCCGGCCGAACCATTGGGCCATCTGGGCCGGATCGTCGAGGGTGTCGAGGATCAGCGCGCGCATGCGCGCCACGGCGGCATCGTCGAGCTCCGCCGGATCCGCCGGGGGCGCCATGCCGGCATCGGCGTAGCGCCGCGAGGCGGGGAGCTGCTCGCCCAGGTAGTCGGCAAACGATGTGATCGCCTCGTCGGCGGAGGGGGCGCGAAAGCCCACCGACAGGGTCATGCAGTCGTCGGACTGGCTGACGCCGTGGTGGGCCCAGGCGGGCGGCAGGTAGAGCATGTCGCCGGGTTCCAGCACCCAGTCGTCGTCGCCCTCGACCGCGAAGCGCTCGAGGATACGCAGGTCGATGCCGGCGATGATCGGGGCATCGTCGGCGACTCGGCCGCCGAGCTGCCAGCGCCGCGTGCCGCTGCCCTGGAGCAGGAAGACGTCGTACTGGTCGACATGGGGGCCGACGCTGCCACCCGGCGAAGCGTAGCTGATCATGATGTCGTCGAGGCGCCAGCGGGGCAGGAAGTCGAAGTGCTCGAGCAGCTCGCCGACCTCCGGCACGTAGTGATCCACCGCCTGGACGAGCAGCGTCCAGGCGCGCTCGGGCAGTTTGGCGAAGGTGCGCTCGTCGAAGGGGCCATGGCGGACCTGCCAGGGGCCGTCGGCGCCGTGCTCCTCCACCAGCCGCGCCTCGACGCCCTCCTCGCAGGCGAGCCCCGCCAGTTCGTCCGGGTCCAGCGGGCATTCGAAGTCGGCGAAGGCGCCGCGGATCAGCAGCGGCTTGCGCTGCCAGAAGTCGCGCAGGAACTCGGTGGCGGTCAGGCCGCCGAGCAGTTGCCGCGGGGTATCGTTGGACATGTTCAGAGCCTTCTGGCTTGCTGTTCGGCGTTGCCGATATAGCTGGCCGGGGTCAGCGCCTTCAGCTCTACCTTCACTGTGTCAGGAAGGTCCAGCGTGTCGATAAAGGCCGCAAAGCCGGCCTGGTCGATGCGCTTGCCGCGGGTCAGTTCCTTGAGCTTCTCGTAGGGCTTCTCGATGCCGTAGCGCCGCATCACGGTCTGGATCGGCTCGGCGAGGACCTCCCAGCTGGCGTCGAGGTCCTCGGCCAGGTGCGCCGGGTTGGCCTCGAGCTTGCCGATGCCCTTCAGCGAGGCCTGGTAGGCGATCAGGCCGTAGGCCAGGCCCACGCCGAGGTTGCGCAGCACCGTGGAGTCGGTGAGGTCGCGCTGCCAGCGGGAGATCGGCAGCTTCTGGGCCAGGTGGCCGAGGAGGGCGTTGGACAGCCCCAGGTTGCCCTCGGAGTTCTCGAAGTCGATGGGGTTGACCTTGTGCGGCATGGTCGAGGAGCCGATCTCGCCGGCCACGGTGCGCTGCTTGAAGTAGCCCAGCGAGATGTAGCCCCAGACGTCGCGGTCGAAGTCGATCAGGATGGTGTTGAAGCGGCACACGGCGTCGAACAGCTCGGCGATGTAGTCGTGGGGCTCGATCTGGGTGGTGTAGGGGTTGAAGGTCAGCCCCAGGCCCTCGACGAAGGCACGGGCGTTGGCCTCCCAGTCGACCTCCGGGTAGGTGGCGAGGTGGGCGTTGTAGTTGCCCACGGCGCCGTTGATCTTGCCCAGTATCTCGACGCTCTCGATCTGCTTGAGCTGGCGGCGCAGGCGATAGGCGACGTTGGCCATCTCCTTGCCCAGGGTGGTGGGGCTCGCGGTCTGGCCGTGGGTGCGCGAGAGCATCGGCACGGCGGCGTGTTCACGGGCCAGCCGGGCGATCTCGTCGGCGACCCGGTGCATCACCGGCAGCAGCGCCCGGAGGCCGTCGGTGAGCATCACGCCGTGGGAGAGGTTGTTGATGTCCTCGCTGGTGCAGGCGAAATGCACGAACTCGGTGACCGCATGCAGCTCCGGCTGGCCGGCGATCTTCTCCTTGATGAAGTACTCTACCGCCTTGACGTCGTGGTTGGTGGTGCGTTCGATCTCCTTGATGCGCTCGGCATCCGCCACCGAGAAGTCGCGGATCATCGTCTCGAGGAAGGCGGTGGCCTCGGCGGAGAGCGGTGGGACCTCGGTGACGCCGGCCAGTTCGGCGAGGCGCTGCAGCCAGCGGATCTCGACGATGACCCGGGCGCGGATCAACCCGAACTCGCTGAAGTGCTCGCGCAGGGCCTCGGCCTTGCTGCCGTAACGGCCGTCGACGGGGGAGAGAGCGGTAAGGGCGGAGAGGGGCAGGGAGGCGCTGTGCATGGTCGGGGTTCCGGGTCGGTGTGAAGAGAAGGTTGGGCTCGGGAAGATACGTTCAACCCAGTTGGTCCAGGGCTTTCCTGAGGGCGCCGCGCTGGAAGACCAGCTTCCAGCGGCGCCCCCCTTGCTGGTGCCAGAGCAGGGCGAAGCGAATGCCGGCGAGCAGGATGGCACGGACCCGCTCGGGCATCATGCGGCTCTGCAGCAGCGAGGGATCGCCCTGGACGACGATGCGGGTCTTGAAGGTGGAGATCGTTTCCTGATAGGCCTCGCCGAGGCTGGCGATGACGTTCTCGTGAGTCGCCTCGAAGTGCTCGGCCTGGCCCTGGATGCGGGTCAGGCGGCTGCCCAGCTCGCTCATCATGGCATCGTTGCCGCGTAGCTTGTTCATCAGCAGCAACAGCGAGAAGCCGTAGCGCAGCACCACCGGGTTGGCCTGCTTGCGCCCGATCACCGCCTCGAGTACCTCGAGGCCGCGGCGCAGGTTGTTGGGGTGGCCACCGTAGATCGCCTCGAAGCTCTCGGGGTTGGTGTCGAGGGTGGCGCGGATCAGGGTCTCCCAGGCGCGCGACTCGACCTGGCCGGTGCGGGCCAGTTCGTCGACCAGGCTGGCGGCCTGGAAGACGCCGGCCAGCGCCAGCGCTTGCCTGGCCGTAGGGGTGTCGGGGGCACGGTGGATCGGGGTCGAAGCGGTCATGCGGAGGACTCCGTGGCGTTCCAGGTGTGGCGGATCACACCGCCGCCGAGGCAGATCTCACCATCGTAGAGCACCAGCGACTGGCCGGGGGTGACGGCGCGCTGGGGATCGTCGAAACGGACCTCGACGCCGCCGTCATCGCGCACGGTCATGGTGCAGGGCACGTCGGTCTGGCGGTAGCGGGTCTTGGCGGTATGGCGTCCCGCGCCGGCCGGCGGCTCGCCGGCGACCCAGTCCATGGCCTCGGTGGCCAGGCTGTCGGTGTAGAGCAGCGGGTGGTGCTTGCCCTGCACGGCGACCAGCACGTTGCGGTCGAGGTCCTTGGCGGCCACGTACCAGGGCGCTTCGGGATAGTCGGCGAGACCGCCGATGCCGAGCCCCTGGCGCTGGCCGAGGGTGTAGTACATCAGCCCCATGTGCTCGCCGATCACGTCGCCATCGGGGGTCTCGATGACCCCCGGCTGGGCCGGCAGGTACTGCTTGAGGAAGTCGCGGAAGCGCCGCTCGCCGATGAAGCAGATGCCCGTCGAATCCTTCTTGGTGGCCGTCGCCAGGCCATGGCGATCGGCGATGGCGCGGACTTCGGGCTTCTCCAGCTCGCCGACCGGGAAGAGGGTGCGGGCGATGGCGACTTCGGGCACGGCGTGCAGGAAGTAGCTCTGGTCCTTGTTGGGATCGAGCCCCTTGAGCAGGCGTGGTCGGAGGTCGCCATCGAGTCGGCCGCGGACCTGTCCCTGGCGAACATAGTGGCCGGTGGCGATCCGCTCTGCGCCGAGCATTTCGGCGTACTCGAGGAATACCTTGAACTTGATCTCGCGGTTGCAGAGGATGTCCGGGTTCGGCGTGCGCCCGGCCCGGTATTCGGCCAGGAAGTGCTCGAAGACGTTGTCCCAGTACTCGGCGGCGAAGTTGGCGGTGTGCAGCGTGATGCCGAGCTTCGCACACACGGCCTCGGCGTCGGCCAGGTCGGCCTTGGCGGTGCAGTACTCGGTGCCGTCGTCCTCGTCCCAGTTCTTCATGAACAGGCCTTCCACGTCGTAGCCCTGCTCGAGCAGCAGCAGGGCGGAAACGGAGGAGTCGACGCCGCCGGACATGCCGACGATCACCTTGCCTGGGGTGGCTGTCATGGACGCTCTCGGAATGGATGGATCGCAAATGGGCGGGGATTATACCTTATCTTGGATTGATGCTTCGAGCGTGGCTCGGTGATGCTCCGCCGCGCCGAGGAGGCGGGCGGGCACGCAGCGATAATTGACCGGCCGGCCAGTTAATACTATGTTGTCGGGATGACGAATCAGACGATGACCCGAGACCCGGAACAGACCCGCCTGCGCATCATGGAGGCAGGGGCCGAACTGTTCGTGGAGCATGGCTTCTCGAGCGTGACCATGAGCCAGCTGGCGAAGTCGGCGGGGGTGACCAAGAGCCTGATCCACCACCACTTCGGCAGCAAGGAGCGGCTCTGGGAAGCGGTCAAGGAGCGCGCCTTCGAGCGCTACTTCAGCACCCAGATGGCGATGCTGGAGGAGGCGGGCGAGCCGGATGCGGCCCTGCTGGGCGCCTCGGTGGAGGCCTATTTTCGTTTCCTGCAGGCCAATCCCGAGGTCGTGCGGTTGTTCGCCTGGACGCATCTGGAAGGCGACGCCTCCTGCGGTGAGCTGGATGCGCAGCTGGTCGGGGCCGGTGCCGAGTGGGTCCGCCAGGCGCAGCAGCGGGGGCTGCTGCGCGACGACGTCAATCCGACCCATGTGATCGCGACCTTCGTCATGACCTGTACCCAGTGGTTCGAGGCCAAGTGTCACCACCAGCACTGGCCGGGCATGGGCAGCGACGACGCCTTCCTGGAGGACTTCCTGAGGATCTTTCTCGAGGGGCTGTTGCCACGCAAGTGAAGGCGGTTTTTTTTGGCTCGATAGCTGACCGGTCGGCCAGTTCATAGTAGGGCGGCGAGACAAGCAGAGGAGGGGGCATCATGGGGCGGGGAGGGCATGCGACCCTGGCACTGGGCCTGGTCATCGGGCTGGCCACGCTGCTGGTGGGCTGCGATGCGGCGCCGGCCGAGACCGAGTCCGTGGAGGAGGGGCGGGCGGCCGTGCGCGTCATGGAGGTGCGCGCCAGTGCCCCCGAGGAGTGGCTCCGCTTTCCCGGCACCGTACGAGCCCGGGAGCGGGCGACGCTGGCCTTCCTGCATGCGGGCGTGCTGCGTGAGCGGCATGTCGCGCGTGGCCAGCGCGTCGCCGAGGGCGAGCCCCTGGCGGTACTGCACAACCCGTCCCTGGTGCCCGCCCTCGCTGCCGCCGAGGGGCAAGTGAAGGAGCTCGATGCCCATCTCGCTCGGCTGCGCCGGGACGTGGAGCGGGCACGCACCCTGCGCGGCCGCAACCTGGTCGCCGAGGAGGAGCTGGATCGGCTGGAGTCGGAGCTGGAAGCCAACACCCGGGCCCGGGAGCAGGCCGAGGCGCGGCGGTCCGAGGCGCAGGCCCAGGTCGAGGAGTTGACGCTGCATGCACCCTTCGCGGCCGAGGTCACCGACCTGTTGGTCGAGCCGGGCGACTTCGTGACCGCGGGCCAGGCGGTGCTGGAACTCTCGGGCGTCGATGGCCGGGAGGTCGAGATCCGTGTCCCGGCGGCACTCGGAGAGCGGCTGGCCACGGGCATGCCGGTACAGGTGATACCCACCCTGCGAGTGGCCCGCTTCCAGGGGCGCGTCGCCAGCGTCGGGCGGGCCGGTACCGCCCTGGCACCGGTCATCGTCCGCCTCGAGGCGGACGCCCGGCTGGCTCCTGGCGAGCCGGTCCGGGTGCACCTGGCCGTGGCCACGGCCGAGTCGCTGCAGGTGCCGCTGACGGCGGTGCTCGACCCCGGCGGGCACGCCCCCCATGTGCTCGCCTTGACGGAGGACGATGTGGTGCGTCGCGTGCCGGTGATGCCGGGGCGGGTGACGGACGACTGGGTGACGATCTCGGCATCGCTCGCTCCTCGCCAGCGGGTGGTGACGGCCGGTCAGGGCCGCCTGGAAGAGGGTGACTGGGTACGGGTGCTGCCATGAAGTGGTTGCTCGCGAGCCTGCAGTACCGTCGACTGGTACTGACCGTCACGGGGCTGCTGGCCCTGCTGGGGCTGGCGGCCTGGGTGGCCATGGACCGTCAGGAAGATCCCTTCTTTCCCTACCGTTTCGGGCAGGTCGTGGTGCCGTACCCGGGGGCCGAGCCGGAACAGGTCGAGCGGTTGGTGCTCAACCCGCTGGAAGAGGAGCTGGCCCAGGTCGAGGAGGTCAGCGAGATCATCGGTACGGCGCGACTGGGCCTGGCCCACGTGTCGGTCGAGATGCATGAGCATGTCTATGACACCGATGCTGCCTGGGAGCGGATCCGGCTCGCCGTGAACCGTGCCGCGCGCCAGTTTCCCGATGGCGTGGGCGAGGCCGAGGTCAGCGATCGTGACTCCGACGCCCACGCCGTCGTGCTGGCGCTCACCGGGTCACGGGACCTGCTCGAGCTGCGCGAGGCGGCCGAACGCCTGCGACGGGACCTGTTCCGGCTCAAGGGGATCGCCCGCATCGACCTGCTGGCCGACCCGGGGCAGCAGGTGGTCATCGGCTGGGACGATGCGCTGGCCGAGTTGACCGGCCTCGACGCCCGCGGGCTCGGCGAGCAGCTGGCCGCGCGCAACCTGACGTCGCCCGGGGGCAGCCTGTCCAGCGGGGGGCGCTCCGTGGTGCTCGACCCGGTGACGGAATTCGCCTCCCTCGACGAACTGGCTGCCACGCCGATTCGCACGGACCGGGGCGACGCCCTGCCGCTGGGTGAGCTGGCCGACATCCGCCTGTCGCCGCTGGAGCCGGCCGCCGAGCGGCTCTGGCATGACGGCGAGCCAGCCGTGGCGCTGGGCATCATCCTGTCCAACGAGCGGGTCAACGCCGTCCGCTTCGGCGAGGCGCTGCGGGATCTGCTCGACGAGCGGCGTCCCGCCTATGCGCCGCTCGAGATCCACGAGATGTTCTACCAGCCGCATTGGGTCGAACGGCGCCTTGCCGAACTCGGCCTCTCGCTGTTGCTGGGCATCACCATCCTCGGCGTCCTGCTGTTCCTGGCCATGGGCCTGAGGCTGGGCCTGGCCGTGATACTGATCGTGCCGCTGGTGACCTTCTCCGCGCTGGCCCTCTATGCCATGGGGGGCGGGGTGCTGCACCAGATCGCCGTGGCCGGCATGGTGATCGCGCTGGGCATGCTGGTGGACAACGCCATCGTCATGGTCGAGAACCTCCAGTGGCACCGCGACCGGGGGCTGTCGGCCGCGGAGGCCGTGACGCGCTCGGTGAGAGAGCTCGCCGCGCCGCTGCTGGCGGCGACCGGCACGACCCTCGCGGCCTTCGTGCCGTTGCTGCTGTCCAGTGGCAATACCGCCGACTTCACGCGCGCGATTCCGGTGATGGTGATGCTGACCCTGGCGGTCAGTTATCTCTATGCCGTGTTCGTCACGCCCGTCTTCGCCGCCCCCCTCCTGAAGCCGCGACCCTCGGCGGGACGACCTGGCCTGTCGCAGGCGGGGGCGTGCATCGGGCGATTCGCGGTTCGCTGGCCGACCTGGATACTGGTCGGTGCCGGGGGACTGCTGGTCGGGGCGCTGGCCATGCTGCCGCTGCTCGATCACGACTTCTTTCCCGATACCGACCGCAACCAGTTGGTCGTGGACCTGCACTTCCCCGAGGGCACCCACCTGGACACCACCGCCCACCAGGCCGGGGTGCTGGCCGCGGATCTGCGCGAGCGGCCCGCGGTGCAGGGCGTTCACCGGTTCGTCGGTTTCAGTGGCCCGCGCTTCTACTACAACCTGGTCGAACAGCCGCGGCAGCCGCATCTCGCGCGGCTGGTGGTCGAGGCGGAGAGTGCCGATGACCTAGCCGCGCTGATGACCTGGGTGCGGGCCATTGCGCCACGGCGCCTGCCCGAGGCCCAGGTGGTGGCACGGCGGCTGGGGCAGGGGCCGCCCGTGGAGGCACCTGTCGAGATCCGGGTGTTCGGCGAGGACCGGGCGAGGCTCGCCGACGCCGCCCAACGCATCCTGACGGTGGTGCGTTCCGCCGAGGGAGCCCGCGACGCCCGGCACCGCCTCGGCGAGGGGCTGGCGACGCTACGACTGACGGTGGACGATGCGCGCGCGGCCGAGTTCGGACTGTCGCGCCGGGACGTCGCGACGGCCGCGGCGGGGGCCAGCCGCGGTATCGAGGTCAGTACCTGGCGCGCCGGGCGTGACCCTGCCCCGCTGCTGATCCGTTCGCCGGAGGGCGAGCGCTTCCCCACCGCCGGTCTCGAGGGCCTCCGCCTGGCCACCGGCAACGGCCAGGCGGTGCCGCTCGGCGAGATCGCCACCCTGTCCCCGGTCTGGCGGCCCGCGGTGATCCAGCACCGCAGCCTGCGGCGCATGACCACGGTGCTGGCCGAGGTGGCGGACGGCCACACCTATGCCGGCGTGCTGGATGTGATCCTGCCGCGCCTGGCCGAGCTCGAGCTGCCGGAGGGCGTCACCTACAGCGTCGGCGGCGCGGCCGAGTCGGCCGGCGACGCCAACACGGCGCTGTTCCGCACCCTGCCGGCCGGCGGGTTGCTGCTGGTCGTATTCCTGCTGGCGCAGTTCAACTCCTTCCGCCAGTTGGGCATCGTGCTGGTCACCGTGCCGCTGGCCGTGATCGGCGTGATCCCTGGGCTGTGGCTGACCGGGCAGCCGTTCGGCTTCACCGCCATGCTGGGCGTCGTGGCCCTGGTCGGCATCGTGGTCAACAATGCGATCGTGCTGATCGATGTGATGAACGCCAATCGCCGTCAGGGCATGGGCCTGGCGGAGGCGGTGACAGCTGCGGTCGCCCGGCGCACGCGGCCGGTGCTGCTCACCACGGCGACCACCGTCGCCGGTCTGGTGCCCTTGACCCTCACCCAGTCGACGCTCTGGCCGCCGATGGCCTGGGCGATCATCTCGGGGCTCGTCGCCTCGACCCTGCTCACCCTGGTCGTGATCCCTGCGCTCTATCGGCTGGCCATGAGGTGGTGAGGGGAGGCTCAGCGCTCGTGGATCACATCCATGGGATAAAACTTGCCGGCGAGGGCGTCGCGGATGCGGCGCATCACCAGGGGGCTGAGCAGTCGCCCCTGGCGCTCGAGCTCCTCCAGCTCCTCCAGGGTCAGCCAGTGCACGGCGAGGATCGTCGGGTCGAGGTCGTTGCCCAGGTGGGCCAGTGCCATGCCGAAGAAGCCGTGGCTGTGGAAGGTGTGGCCATCCGGTGCCTGGTAGACGTAGATGCCCAGGTAGTCGGTGATGCCCACCTGCCAGGCGGTCTCCTCGCCGACCTCGCGCAGGGCGGCCTCCTTGATACGCTCGCCCGGCTCGAGATGGCCGGCCGGCTGGTTGAACAGCGTATGGGGGCCGCCGCGATCCTCCTCGACCATCAGGAAGCGGCCGGCGCGTTCAACCACGCAGGCCACGGTGACATGGGGGTGCCAGCGGTTCATCGGCGGCCTCCTTTGTAACGGGTCGGACGTTGCCGGTGCGATGGCGACGCGGCGGGACGCGGCGCATGCAGGGTCTCGCGGCGCCACTGTCCCGGCGCCAGACCGTCGAGGCGCCAGGAGCCGATGGCCACGCGTACCAGGCGCAGGGTGGGGTGGCCTACATGGGCGGTCATGCGCCGCACCTGGCGATTGCGCCCTTCGCTGATGGTCAGCTCCAGCCAGGTGGTGAGCGGGTGGCGCTTCGGGTCCAGCGGCGGGTCTCGCTCGGGCAGTCCGCTCGTCGCCAGGCGCCGGACCTTCGCCGGCCGGGTGCGGCCATCCGTCAGTCGTACGCCGTCGCGCAGCGCCTGCAGGGCGGCATCACTGGGGCGGCCTTCCACCTGCACCCGATAGGTCTTGGGCTGCTTGTGGCGCGGGTCGCTGATGCGATGGATCAGCTCACCGTCGTCGGAGAGCAGCAGCAGGCCTTCGGAATCATAATCGAGGCGTCCGGCGGCATAGATGCCGGGCACCGCGATCACGTCGGCCAGCGTCGCGCGTCGCTCTCCATCGTCATCGTCGGCTTGGCGATCGGTGAACTGGGAAAGCATGCGGTAGGGCTTGTGCAGCAGGTAGAGTGCGCTCATTCGACCAAGGTCTTGCTACCATGGATTGTCGACAAATATGGCTCCAAGCCTACTCCGATCGATCGGGTGAATGCTATACTCCGCGCTCCACTGAACAGACCAGACAGGGGAGTTCTCAATGGGGTTCCAGAAAATCGTCGTCCCTGAAGGCGGCCAGAAGATCACCGTCAACGCCGACAACACCCTGAACGTGCCGAATGAGCCGGTCATCCCGTTCATCGAGGGTGACGGCATCGGCGTCGACGTGACGCCGGCCATGAAGATCGCCATCGATTCCGCCGTGCAGAAGGCCTACAACGGCGAGCGCAAGATCCACTGGATGGAGGTCTACGCCGGTGAGAAGGCCACCCAGGTCTATGACGCCGATACCTGGCTGCCGGAAGAGACCCTGGAAGCCGTCAAGGACTACGTCGTCTCCATCAAGGGCCCGCTGACCACCCCGGTGGGCGGCGGCATCCGCTCCCTGAACGTGGCCCTGCGCCAGAAGCTCGACCTCTACGTGTGCCAGCGCCCGGTTCGCTGGTTCGAAGGCGTGCCGAGCCCGGTCAAGAAGCCCGGCGACGTGGACATGGTCATCTTCCGCGAGAACTCCGAGGACATCTACGCCGGCATCGAGTGGAAGGCCGGTACCCCGGAGGCCGACAAGGTCATCAAGTTCCTGCGCGAGGAGATGGGGGTCACCAACATCCGCTTCCCCCAGGACTGCGGCATCGGCGTCAAGCCGGTCTCCGAGGAAGGCACCAAGCGTCTGGTGCGCCAGGCCCTGCAGTACACCGTGGACAACGACCGCGAGTCGCTGACCCTGGTGCACAAGGGCAACATCATGAAGTTCACCGAGGGGGCCTTCAAGGACTGGGGCTACGAGATCGCCAAGGAGGAGTTCGGCGCCGAGCTACTCGACGGCGGCCCCTGGATGACCTTCAAGAACCCCAAGACCGGCAAGGACATCGTGGTCAAGGACGTCATCGCCGACGCCATGCTGCAGCAGATCCTGCTGCGTCCGGCCGAGTACGACGTCATCGCCACCCTGAACCTCAACGGTGACTACCTCTCCGACGCCCTGGCGGCCGAGGTGGGCGGTATCGGCATCGCGCCGGGCGCCAACCTGTCCGACGCCGTGGCGATGTTCGAGGCCACCCACGGCACCGCGCCGAAGTACGCCGGTCAGGACAAGGTCAACCCGGGCTCGCTGATTCTCTCCGCCGAGATGATGCTGCGCCACATGGGCTGGGTCGAGGCCGCCGACCTGGTGCTCAAGGGCATGGAGAAGGCGATCTCCAAGGGTGAGGTCACCTATGACTTCCATCGCCTGATGGACGATGCCAAGCTACTCAAGTGCTCCGAGTTCGGCCAGGCCGTCGCCGACAACATGTAAGTCGCGGCATCGGGCTCGGGGCCCCCGTCCGCCGCTTGGCGGGCGGGGGCCTTTGCGTTGAGGCCGCCCGAGTGAACCCCGTCGGCCCCGTGGCGTCCAATCACGGTTGAGACTCACCCTGGTGGCCGGCTTGTCGAGATGGATAGTGGCTCTTATGTTCAAGACAGAAGAGGAGGCGTGGCGTGAGTGGCACGCCTCGATCCGGGGAGGCATGACCCGCCCCCCCGAGCCTGGCGAGGAGGACGACGACGACCTGGCGGTGCAGAGCGCCGATCCGGAGCTGGCCCGTCCGCCGTTGTACAAGGTGGTGTTGCATAACGACGACTTCACCCCCATGGAGTTCGTGGTGGAGGTGCTGCAGACCTTCTTTCACATGGACAGCGAGACCGCGGTGCAGGTGATGTTGACGGTGCACACCCAGGGCAAGGCGACCTGTGGCATCTTTACCCGCGATATCGCGGAAACCAAAAGCCACCAGGTCAATCAATACGCAAGAGAGTGTCAGCATCCGCTGCTGAGCGATATCGAAGCGGCGGACTGATCCCGGACATGGTCGCGAAGGGAAATGGATGTCGGCCGTTGGGCGAGGAGACTTGCAACGGCAGCGTTTGTGCCCGATGTTGATGATGCCGGACCTCGAAAGATCCGACGCAAGCCCTAGGCGGCGAGAAGGGGACTGCCATGCTGAGCAAAGAACTTGAACTGACCCTGAACACGGCCTTCACCGTGGCGCGTTCCAAGCGTCACGAGTTCATGACCGTGGAGCATCTGCTGCTGGCTCTGCTGGACAACGCCTCCGCGGCGGACGTGCTCCGGGCCTGCGGGGCCAACCTCGACAAGCTGCGGTCCGACCTGCAGGATTTCATCAATTCCACCACGCCGCTGATCCCCGAGGATCAGAGCGACCGCGAGACCCAGCCGACCCTGGGTTTCCAGCGCGTGCTGCAACGCGCCGTCTTCCACGTCCAGTCCTCGGGCAAGAGCGAGGTCACCGGGGCCAACGTGCTGGTGGCGATCTTCTCCGAGCAGGAGAGCCAGGCGGTCTACTTCCTCAAGCAGCAGAACGTGGCCCGGGTCGATGCGGTCAACTACATCGCCCATGGCATCTCCAAGGTGGCCGGCCACGGCCAGAGCCCCGCGTCCCCGTCTCCCGAATCCGAGGAGGCCGAGGAGGGCAATGGCGAGACCGGCGGCAATCCGCTGACCGGCTATGCCACCAACCTCAACGAGCAGGCCCGGCTGGGCAAGATCGACCCCCTGATCGGTCGTGAGCACGAGCTCGAGCGGGTGGTGCAGATACTGGCGCGCCGGCGCAAGAACAACCCGCTGCTGGTGGGGGAGGCCGGCGTCGGCAAGACCGCCATCGCCGAGGGGCTCGCCAAGCGGGTCGTCGAGGAGGACGTGCCCGAGGTGATCGGCGATGCCGTGGTCTACGCCCTGGACATGGGGGCGCTGCTGGCCGGCACCAAGTACCGCGGCGACTTCGAGAAGCGCCTGAAGAACCTGCTTGCCGAGCTCAAGAAACAGCCCAACGCCATCCTCTTCATCGACGAGATCCATACGGTGATCGGCGCGGGGGCGGCCTCGGGCGGGGTGATGGATGCCTCGAACCTGCTCAAGCCGCTGCTCTCCTCGGGTGAGCTGCGCTGCATAGGGTCCACCACCTTCCAGGAGTTCCGCGGCATCTTCGAGAAGGACCGGGCGCTCGCCCGCCGCTTCCAGAAGGTCGATGTCATGGCGCCCTCGGTGGAGGACACCATCCGTATCCTCAAGGGGCTGCGGTCGCGCTTCGAGGAGCACCATCAGCTCAAGTACACCGACGCGGCGCTGGAGAGTGCGGCGCGCCTGGCGGATCGCTACATCAACGACCGCCATCTGCCCGACAAGGCCATCGACGTGATCGACGAGGCCGGTGCCCACCAGCGGCTGCTGCCGCCCGAGGTGCGGATCGACACCATCGACGTCGACCAGGTCGAGGCGGTGGTGGCCTCCATCGCACGGATTCCGCCGAAGAGCGTCTCCAGCTCCGACCGCAAGTTGCTCGAGAACCTCGATCGCGACCTCAAGATGCTGGTGTTCGGCCAGGACGAGGCGATCGACAGCCTCTCGGCCGCCATCAAGCTGTCGCGGGCCGGGCTCAAGTCGCCGGACAAGCCGGTGGGCAGCTTCCTCTTCGCCGGCCCTACCGGGGTGGGCAAGACCGAGGTCGCTCGTCAGCTGTCGAAGATCATGGGGGTCGAGCTGGTGCGCTTCGACATGTCGGAGTACATGGAGCGCCACACGGTGTCGCGGCTGATCGGGGCCCCTCCCGGTTACGTCGGTTACGACCAGGGCGGCCTGCTGACCGAGGCGATCACCAAGAACCCGCACTGCGTGCTGCTGCTCGACGAGATCGAGAAGGCGCATCCGGAGGTCTTCAACCTGCTGTTGCAGGTGATGGACCACGGCCGCCTGACCGACAACAACGGCCGTGAGGCGGACTTCCGTCACGTGATCCTGATCATGACCTCCAACGCCGGGGTCGAGCTGGCCACGCGGCGCTCCATCGGTTTCCAGACCCAGGACCACTCCACCGACGCCATGGAGGCCATTCGCAAGACCTTCTCGCCGGAGTTCCGCAACCGCCTGGATGGCATCATCCAGTTCCACTCGCTGCCGATGTCGGTGGTGCGCAGCGTGGTGGACAAGTTCCTGGTGGAGCTGCAGGCGCAGCTCGACGAGAAGCGGGTCCAGCTCGACGTCGACGACGCCGCCCGGGTCTGGCTGGCCGAGAAGGGCTACGACCCCGACATGGGGGCACGCCCCATGGCACGCCTGATCCAGGAGAAGCTCAAGAAGCCGCTGGCGGAGCTGATCCTGTTCGGCGAGCTCTCGGAGCACGGCGGGGTGGTGCACGTCAGCGTCGAGGACGGCGAACTGCACCTCTCCACCGAGTCGGAACTGGCCGACGCGCCCTGAGCGGCATCACGCGCTTTCGCCACGGCGACACGGCGCCCTGTCTGCGGACGGGGCGCTGTTCGTTTCGTGGCCGTGAGCGGAGGCGCGGTGCGCCGGGCGGGCAGGGTCAGCGTGAACGGTAGACGATGCGACCCTTGGAGAGGTCGTAGGGAGTCAGCTCGACCTTGACCTTGTCGCCGGTGAGGATACGGATGTAGTTCTTGCGCATCTTGCCCGAGATATGGGCGGTCACCACGTGGCCGTTCTCCAGCTCGACGCGGAACATGGTGTTGGGAAGGGTATCGACGACGACGCCTTCCATTTCGATATGGTCTTCACGTGCCATATAGGCGGTTCCTCGCTGATGATGATGGTGCGATGCGGCACCGAGGCGCGCAGGTGACGCCCGTGCCGACAGAATAGCGCGGTATTGTGCCGCATGCCGGGCGCCATGGCAAAAAAGGCGCGGTTCGACGCGGGGTCAGACGGGGAGGGTGCGCCGCCAGTGGCGCCCGTCGAGTATCTCCAGCGGTTGGAAGGCCTGCTTGTAGTTCATCTTGCGGCATTCGCGGATCCAGTAACCCAGGTAGACGTGGGGCAGGCCCAGGTCCCGGGCCCTTTCCACCAGCGAGAGTACGGCGAAGGTGCCCAGCGAGCGGCGGTCCAGCACCGGGTCGGGGTCGAAGAAGGTGTAGATCGCCGAGAGCCCGTGCTCCAGTTGGTCGTAGGCCGCCACGGCCACCAGCCGGCCCTCCAGGCGGAATTCCAGCAGCCGGGCATAGTCCTGATCGAGGGTCAGGAAGGTACGGTACTGCTCGTGGCTCGGGGGGTACATGTCGCCGTCGGCGTGACGGGTACGGATGTAATGGGCATAGAGCGTGTAGTGCTCGCTGTCGAAGATCGCCGGGCGCACGTGCAGCGAGAGGTCGGCGTTGCGCCGGGCGAGGCGGCGCTGGTTGCGGCTCGCCACGAAATCGGCCACCGGGATACGCACCGAGATGCAGGCGCTGCAGCCCTCACAATGCGGACGGTAGAGGTGACGACCGCTGCGCCGGAAGCCCAGCAACGCCAGGGCATCGTAGACGCCTCGCCCGGGCGACTCCTGGGGATCGAGGAACAGGGTGGTGGCCTCGCGCCCCTCGAGATAGCTGCAGGCATGCGGCACGGTGAGGAAGAAGCGTAGATCCCGTACCGGCTGCCGAGGTGTATTGCTGCTCACGGCTTCCCCCTCTCTTGCGTCGTATGGCGCACCGCACCGAGGCGTTCGAATGACCAGCCGGGGGGGATGATCGAGGTATCATCCGCGCTGGCTTCCGGTGTCTTGCCCAGCCACTTCTCAAGATAGCCGATGAACTCCGCCCGGGCGATGTCCCGGGCACCGAGACTGGCCAGGTGGGAGGTGTGCATCTGGCAATCGATCAGCCGGCCGCCGCCGTCCTGCATGGCCCTGGCCAGGTGCACCAGGGCGACCTTGGAGGCGTCCGGTTCGCGGGAAAACATCGATTCGCCGAAGAAGACGGGGCCGAGGGCCACGCCGTAGAGGCCACCGACCAGCCGCCCATCGCGCCACACTTCCACCGAGTGGGCCACACCCAGGGCGTGCAGTCGGGCATAGGCCTCGCGCATGGCGTCGGTGATCCAGGTGCCGGGCTGCCCCTCACGGGGCCCGGCACAGGTCGCGATCACCTCGCCGAAGGCGGCGTCGGCGGTGACCCGGAAGCCGCCGTTGCGCAACCGCTTGGCCAGGCTCCTGCGCACGCGAATCTCGTGAGGGAACAACACCATGCGCGGGTCGGGGCTCCACCACAGGATCGGCTGGTCGTCGCTGTACCAGGGGAAGATGCCACGGCGGTAGGCCGCGAGCAGCCAGGCCGGGCTCAGGTCGCCGCCGATGGCAAGCAGCCCGTCGGGATCGCGCAGGGCCTGCTCCACGGGGGGGAAGTGCACGGGGTAATCGGCAAGCCAGGGCAGCATCGAGAATCGAATCCTTGCGCAGCGGGGCCTCAAGTGTGACGCTCACCGCCACGCGGCTCAAGATGCTTGCGGTCTGTGCGGGCCCCTGTGATGGCAAGCACTTGCTCGGTATGATTGGCGCGATGGAAACGGAAGACGCCAACTGTGGCGCAAGGGGGAAGGCCGCTTGAGTGTCAAGAAGAAGGTGTCGCCGCGTCGGGTGAGTGCGGCCAACGCCAGGGAGACGGCGAAGCGCTTTGGCCTGCGGTTGCAAGGGTCGGCACGGGAAGGGGTGGCGATCATGCTGCTGGCGGCCTGTGTCTTCGTGTTGCTGGCGCTGTTCAGTTTCCAGCCCGCCGACCCGGGCTGGTCGCGCAGTGGCCCCGAGACCGAGGTTGCCAACTGGATGGGACCGATCGGGGCCTGGCTCTCCGACGTTCTCTACTCGCTGTTCGGTGCCAGTGCCCTGTGGTGGCCCGGGATGCTGGGGTTCGCCGCCTGGTGGCTGATCCGCTCCCGGCAGGTGCACCTGGAGTGGGACGCCACCGCCCTGGCGGTACGCAGCGGTGGCCTGGTCTTGCTGCTGCTCGGGACCACCACGCTCGGCGCGTTGCACTTCTACAACCCTGACAGCCTGCTGCCCTATTCCTCGGGAGGGATTCTCGGCGAGGGGCTGGTCGGCGCCCTGGTGCCACTGGTCGGCTCCGGGGGGAGCGGCCTGCTGTCGCTGGCGGCGATTCTCTGCGGCTTTCCGCTGTTCACCGGGTTGTCGTGGTTCACGGTGATGGACGAGCTCGGGCACCGCGCCCTGCGACTCTGGCAGCGGCTGGCCGAGCCTTTCGGCCTGGCGGCCGACCGGCGCGAGCAGCGCCGGGCCGAGCGTGCCGAGGACGAGGAACAGGCGGTCCAGGTACCAGCTGCCGAGCCCGCCGAGGAGGCGTCCGAGGCACCGACACGAGAGCGCTGGTGGCGGCGTCTGCTGCCCGGCCGGGCCCCCGAGCTGGCGGCCGCCGGAGACACCCGGCGTGAGCCGGGCTTCGGCAACGATGGCGACACCGAGATCCCCTGGGAGGTGCCCGAGCAGACCCCCTCCGCCAAGCGCCCGGAGGCGGCCTACAGCGCCCGCACGCCGGCATCGCCACCTGGCGGCGGGGCTGGCGGTGCCGCGGCGGCAGTGGGCGCCACGGCGGCGTCTGGCCCCAGTGCCACCGGTTCCGCCCATCCCTTCCGCGAGTCCGAGGCGGGCGGTTCCCGGCGGGTGCCGGAGACGGTGCCCGACCCCGTCCTGCCCGACGATGACGAGGCACCGCCGGCCTGGAGTGGACCGTCGCTGCGTGCCAGCCGTGACGATGATCCCCTCGCGGCACCGGCCGCCGGCGACGAGCGGCGGGAGACGTCCGCCCCCGATGCTGCTGACCCGGAGACCGAGACGCCGCCACCGGCGTGGGCCTCCTCGGGTTCGTCACCGCACTCGCCGGCACGCGACGGGGGCCGCCGCGAGCCGGGCCTGGTCGATTGGCAGGATGCCGACTGGGACGACGACGACGAGCCGCGCCTGGGCTGGGAAGACCCGCAGGAAGAGGCCGAGGTGCCGGCCCCGAAGCCTTCGGTCGCCGCTGCGCGCGACGATCTCCCCGGGACGGAGACCGGCCTGGACGAACCCGAGGCGGATGGCCCCGGGCGGGTCGCCACCGCCGAGCAGGGGCGCGAGGCCGCCGACCAGCCCGATGGCCCCACCCTGTGGACCGTGGAGCATCTGCAGAGCCAGCGCCCGCTGTTCGATGAGTTGCCCGATCCCGACGGCGAGCTACCCAGCCTGCGCCTGCTGACCCCGCCCCAGGCCCACCAGCCCAATTACACCGACGCGCAACTGGCCGAGATGGCCGAGCTGCTCGAGGTGCGGCTGCGCGAGTACGGGGTCAAGGCCGAGGTGGTCGATACCTGGCCCGGGCCGGTGATCACCCGCTTCGAGATCAAGCCCGCGGCGGGGGTGAAGGTCTCCAAGATCAGCAACCTGGCCAAGGACCTGGCGCGCTCGCTGATGGTCAAGAGCGTGCGGGTGGTGGAGGTGATTCCCGGCCGGCCCACCGTGGGCATCGAGATCCCCAACCCCAAGCGGGCGATGATCCGCCTGCGCGAGGTGATCGACTCCGACCGCTACCAGCAGGAGGCCTCGGCGCTGACCCTGGCCCTCGGCCAGGACATCGGTGGCGGGCCGGTGGTAGCCAACCTGGGCAAGATGCCCCACCTGCTGGTGGCCGGCACCACCGGCTCGGGCAAGTCGGTGGGGGTCAATGCGATGCTGATCTCCATGCTGCTCAAGGCCACCCCGGACGAGCTGCGGATGATCATGGTCGATCCCAAGATGCTCGAGCTGTCGGTCTACGACGGGATTCCGCATCTGCTGGCGCCGGTGGTCACCGACATGAAGGAGGCCGCCAACGCCCTGCGCTGGTGCGTCGCCGAGATGGAGCGCCGCTACAAGCTGATGGCTTCCATGGGCGTGCGCAACATCGCCGGCTTCAACGCCAAGCTCGACGAGGCCGAACGGGCCGGGGCCCAGGTCGCCGACCCGTTGTGGGAACCCCAGCCCTGGGAGATGCACCAGAGCCCGCCGGTGCTCGAGAAGCTGCCCTACATCGTGGTGGTGATCGACGAGTTCGCCGACATGTTCATGATCGTCGGCAAGAAGGTCGAGGAACTGATCGCTCGCCTGGCCCAGAAGGCCCGGGCCGCGGGTATCCACCTGATACTCGCCACCCAGCGCCCCTCGGTGGACGTGGTCACCGGCCTGATCAAGGCCAATATCCCCACCCGCATGGCCTTCCAGGTCTCCTCGCGGGTCGATTCACGCACCATCCTCGACCAGGGCGGTGCCGAGAACCTGCTGGGCCACGGCGACATGCTCTACCTGCCGGCGGGGTCCGGGCTGCCGACCCGGGTCCACGGCGCCTTCGTCGATGACGACGAGGTGCACCGGGTGGTGGAAGACTGGAAGCGCCGCGGCGAGCCCGAGTACATCGACGAGATCCTCTCCGGCGGCGTCTCCGCCGAGGCCCTCACCGGCCTGGAGGCCGAAGGTGTCGACGGCGACGACGCCGAGCAGGACGCCCTCTACGATGAGGCGGTGCAGTTCGTGACCGACTCGCGCCGGGCCTCCATCTCGGCGGTGCAGCGCCGCTTCAAGATCGGCTACAACCGGGCCGCCCGCCTGGTCGAGGCCATGGAGATGGCCGGCGTGGTCTCGACCATGGGCACCAACGGCGCCCGCGAGGTGCTGGCGCCGCCGCCGGTGGGGAACTGATCCCCTGGGGCTGCTCGATGTGCCGCTCAACCATGCAGCAATGATGAAAGCGTCGGCGGGCGTGCAACCCGCCGACGCTCCCTTGGTCCGAGTGACAGGATTCCATGATGGACCCGTCCAGGGAGACAGAGACGATGACAGTGAAGAAGACCCTTGCCGCCTTGGCCTTGACGTTCGCCGTACCGGTGTCGGCCCTGGCCAGCGAAGGCGCCGAGCGCCTGACCCGCATGCTGGAGCCGCTACAGACCTACGAGGCCGCCTTCGAGCAGCAGATCCTCGACGGCAGCGGCGAGCGCCTGCAGCAGGCCAGTGGCCGCATGTGGCTGTCGCGCCCGGGCAAGTTCCGCTGGGAGGTCGATGCGCCCTACCAGCAGGAGGTGGTCTCCGATGGGGAGGAGGTCTATCTGTATGACCCCGACCTGGAGCAGGTCACGGTGCAGGCGCTCGACCAGCGGGTGACCCATACCCCGGCACTGCTGCTCTCCGGCAGTGCCAGCGAGCTGACCGACAGCTATGACGTCTCGCGCCAGCAGCAGGGCAGTGCCGAGACCTTCACCCTGATGCCGAAGTCCGCCGATACCCTGTTCGAGGAGCTGAGGATGACCTTCCGCGGCGAGCGCCTGGCTTTCCTGCAGATGACCGACAGCACCGGCCAGGAGACCGCCATCGAGTTTCTCGACGTGCAGATGAATGAGGCCATCGACGACAGCACGTTCGTCTTCGAGATTCCCGATGGCACCGACGTGATCCGCGATACGCACTAGCCGGCCCGGCTTCGCCGGGAGCTGTCAGCCATAAGCTTTAAGCTGGAAGAGAACACCCCCGTAGCGATTGCTGTGGGGGTGTTTGCGTTGAGTGGAGACAAGCCCATGCTGTGTCCGAGCTTCGAGCTTCGAGCTTCGAGCTTCGAGCTTCGAGCTTCGAGCTTCGAGCTTCGAGCTTCGAGCTTCGAGCTTCGAGCTTCGAGCTTCGAGCTTACGCGCCGCTGCCGCCTTCGTCTGCCTCGGCGTCGAGCTGCTCCCGCCAGGCCATGAGCTGGCCATAGCGCTTCTCCTGACCGTACGCCGTCGGCCGGTAGAAACGCGGGTGCGGGAGCTCGTCGGGCCAGCAGTCGTGGGCGCTGCCCGCCGGGTAGCCTTCCGGCTCGTTGTGGGCATAGCGGTAGCCCTGGCCGTGGCCCAGGGACGCCATCAGCTTCGTCGGCGCGTTGCGCAGGTAAGTGGGCACCTCCAGGCTCGGCTGGGCGGCGACGAAGGCCTTGGCCTCCTTCCAGGCGCGGTCGATGGCATTGCTCTTGGGCGCCACGGCGAGGTGGATCGCCGCATGGGCGATGGCGCGCTGGCCCTCATAGTCGCCCAGACGCAGGTAGGCGTCCCAGGCGGCCATGACCAAGGGCAGGGCGCGCGGGTCGGCGTTGCCGACGTCCTCGGAGGCGATGGCAGCGAGGCGGCGGACCACGTCCAGCGGGTCGCCGCCACCCTGGAGGAAGCGGGCGATGTAGAGCAGCGCCGCGTCGGGTCGCGAGGAGCGCACCGACTTGTGGATCGCCGAAAGCAGGTCGTAGAAGTGGTCGCCCTGCTTGTCGAAGGCGCTGGCCTGGTGGCCGAGCACGTCCTCCAGCGCCTCGCGACGCAGGGTCTCGCCGCCGCCCTCGGCGGGCTCGGCGAAGTCGCAGGCGGTCTCCAGCAGCCCCAGGGCGCGGCGGGCGTCGCCGGCCGCGGCCCGGGCCAGCAGCCCCAGTATCCCGTCGTCCACGGCGATCCGGCGACGCCCCAGGCCGCGCTCGGCATCGCCGAGCGCCTGGCGCATCACCGTGACCAGCTCCGCCTCGGACAGCGCCTTGAGCACATGGACCCGCGCCCGGGAGAGCAGCGCCGAGTTGACCTCGAAGGAGGGGTTCTCGGTGGTGGCGCCGATCAGGGTCAGCAGGCCCGACTCCACATGGGGCAGCAGGGCGTCCTGCTGGCTCTTGTTGAGCCGGTGGATCTCGTCGAGAAACAGCAGGGTGGACTGTCCCTGGCCCTGGGCGGCCCGGGCGCGATCCACCGCGGCACGGATCTCCTTGACCCCGGCCATCACCGCCGACAGGTGCTCGAGGTGAGCGCCGGACTCCGCGGCGAGAATCTCGGCCAGGGTAGTCTTGCCGGTGCCGGGGGGGCCCCACAGGATCATCGAACGTACCACGCCGGTCTCGGCCATGCGGCGCAGCGGCTTGTCGGGGCCCACCAGCGCCTGCTGGCCCACGTAGTCGGCCAGCCGCCGCGGCCGCATGCGGAAGGCCAGGGGTGCGGCGTCATCGCCGTTGGTCTGGTGGAACAGGTCCATGGGCGGTCTCCCTGATGAACGGCAAGAGGATGTCCTGGCGGGGGACGTCGGCAATGCGACCTTGGTCGATAGACAGCCTCGCCGCCAGGCACTAGCTTGATACAACGCCTTCGGCGTGCCCTCCGGTATCGAGTGGGTCGCTGAACCTAGGCCAGGATGGCGAATCCAACCAAGAATGCCTTCCACACATCGCTGACAGGAGAGGAGGTCACGACATGACCATGCTGACCCAGCTGCGTCGGGATCATGCCAATATGGCGCGCATGTTGCACGTTCTGCAGCTCAAGCAGAAGACCCTGTCGACCGGCGAGCGCCCCAACTTCCAGCTGGTGCGGGAGGTCGTCGACTACATCCTGGACTACATGGAGGGCTTCACGCAGCCCCTCGAGCGGATCTGCACCGAGGAGTTGCAGCAGAAGGCTCCCGAGAGCGGTGACGTCACCGAACGGCTGGCCAAGGACTACCGGAGCCTGCGCGCCCGCCTGAAACGCCTGTCCGGTGATATCGACATGATCCTCATGGATGCGGTCGTGCCGATGGATCGCTTCACCGACGACCTCAAGGCCTATCTGGAGAGTCACCGGGCCTACCTGCGTGACGAACACGAATTGCTCTTCCCGCTGATCCAGGAACACTTCGACGAGCAGGACCTGCAGCGTCTCGCCGAGTCGCTCCCGGAGGGCGCCGCTGCTAAGCTGGAACGCCTCCAGGAAGCCTATCCCGAGCTCTATGCCGAGCTGCGCGAGGCACCGGAACAGGTGACCTGAGCGTTCTGGCGTCGGTCGCTTCGGGTCGCCGCCCGCCTGAGGTAGAATGCGTCCCCATGGTCGGTCCAGAGTGCTCCGTCGGGAGCAGTCGACCGGTAACGTACCGTCGGGACCCAGAGCGATGCCAGTCAACCCGTGTCATCTCGCGCCCTTCTGTCTCCTGCCCCCCGCTCCTGACCGGGCGGGGGGAGCGCGTTGTGGTGAGTGCCGGTGACCGGGCCGGTATTGGTATTCGACTCCGGCGTGGGGGGGCTTTCGGTGGTGGCGGCCCTGCGCGAACGCCTGCCGGGGGCGGCGCTGGCCTATGCCTGCGACAACGCGATGATGCCCTATGGCATTCGCGAGGACGGCTGGCTGGTGCAACGCATCCTCGCCGTCTGCGAGGCGGCGGTATCGGCCAGTGGCTGCTGCGTCCTGGTGGTGGCCTGCAATACCGCCAGCACCCTGGCGCTGGATGCGTTGCGGGCGCGCCTCGCGGTACCGGTGGTCGGCACCGTGCCGGCGATCAAGCCGGCGGCGCAATTCAGCCGGACGGGGCATGTCGGCTTGCTGGCCACCAGTGCCACGGTGGGCCGCCCCTACACCCTGCAACTGATCCGCGAGTTCGCCGCCGACTGCCGGATCACCCGGGTCGCCGCCGATGCGCTGGTGGGCGAGGCCGAGCGCTGGGTGTGCGGCGAGGCCCCTGATCGTGACGTGATCCGCGAGGCACTCGTGCCGCTGTGGCTTGATCCCGAGCTCGATACGGTGGTGCTGGGCTGTACCCACTTCCCGCTGTTGCATGACTTCCTGGTCGAGGCGGCGCCGCGCGGCGTCGCCTGGATCGATTCCGGCGATGCCATCGCCCGCCGGGTCGCCCAGGTGATCGCCGGCCCGGCCCCGTGCCGGGGGCCGGGCGAGAGCTTCGTCACCGCCCCGGACCCGCGCCTGAGGGCGGGGCTGGCGGCATTCGGCTTCGCCGAGCCGAGCCTGCTCCACCTCGATTGAGCGTCGCAGCGTTCGTCATCCTTTCATCGCTACTTTTCTCACTACAGGAGGCCCCGTGGCCGTTCCCGTCGTCGACCCCGCCCGCTACGACCAGCAGCTCGAGGCCAAGCGCGTGCGCATCCGCCGCGACTTCGCCCGCTTCTCGCCGCCGAGGCTGGAGGTGTTCCCCTCGCCACCGAGCCACTATCGCCAGCGCTGCGAATTCCGGCTCTGGCACGAGGGGGACGACCTCTTCTATGCGATGTTCGAGGTCGACCCGGAGGACCCGAAGAAGAAGACGGTCATCCGCCTGGACGACTACCCGGTGGCCGGTCGGCGGATCAACGAGCTGATGCCGCGCCTGCTCGACGCCATTCGCGACGTCCCGCTGCTGCGGCGCAAGCTGTTCCAGGTGGAGTTCCTCACCACGCTCGCGGGCGAGGCGCTGGTCACCCTGATCTACCACCGCCCGCTGGACGGAGCCTGGGAAGCCGAGGCGCGACGGCTGCAGGCGAGGCTCGATGCGATGATCATCGGTCGCTCGCGCAAGCAGCGCCTGGTGCTCGAGCGGGATCACGTCTGGGAACGTCTCGAGGTGGAGGGACGCGAGTTCGCCTACCAGCAGGTGGAGAACAGCTTCACCCAGCCCAATGCCGAGATCTGTCGCGCGATGCTGACCTGGGCCCGGGAGGTGACCCGCGACAGCCAGGACGGCGACCTGGTAGAGCTCTACTGTGGCAACGGCAACTTCACCGTGGCCCTGGCGGAGAACTTCCGCCGGGTGCTGGCCACCGAGATCTCGCGCACCTCGGTGGCCAGCGCACGGCTCAACCTCGAGGCCAACGGCATCGACAACGCGGTGGTGGGTCGGATGTCCGCCGAGGAGTTCTCGCTGGCGCTGAAGGGCGAGAAGAGCGGGCGGCGTGTCGCGGAATGGGCGCTGGACGACTACGATTTCACCACGGTGCTGGTCGACCCGCCCCGGGCCGGACTGGATGAGGCGAGCTGCCGACAGCTCAGCGACTACTCGCGTATCGTCTATATTTCATGCAACCCGGATACACTGGCGGACAACCTCGAGACCCTGACCAGGTCCCATGACATCCGGCGTTTCGCCCTGTTCGACCAGTTCCCCTGGACCCCTCACTGCGAGTGCGGGGTGCTGCTCGAGCGGCGGACATGAGTGCGACCTTGGTCTAGGAGGCGGAGAGAAAGTCAAGCGCTGATGCGTAACCGACATGCACCATGAGCAAGAGGGCAAGTCGGTGGGGGCGGTCCGGGGAGTGGCGTAAGATCGAGGGCAGGGCGGCCATGGAGCCGCCGTGAACTTTTCCCGGCCGCCGTTCGGCGGCCGTCGGCAGCCGAGGTGACGGATGCAGCACGTAGCGCACGACGAAGTCAGGCAGGATTTTCTCAAGCAGCTGGCCGAGCGGCTGGCCAATCGGCTGGACAAGGACAAGGCCCGCGAGGTGGAGTCCTTCGCCCGCTACTTCTATGCCACGGTGCCCTTCGATGACCTCGCCGACCGCCGCCTGGACGACATCTATGGTGCCACCCTGTCGGTGTGGCACTTCATCCAGCAGTTCGATCCCGCCTCGCCCAAGGTACGGGTCTTCAACCCCGACTTCGAGGAGCACGGCTGGCAGTCGACCCACACCTTCGTGGCGGTGCTGCATGAGGACATGCCGTTCCTGGTCGACTCGGTACGCATCGAGCTGAACCGGCGGGGCATCACCGTGCATGCGATCCACAACGCCGTGCTGGCGGTGTCGCGTGA
Organism: Halomonas kalidii; assembly: GCF_030010475.1. NCBI lineage: Bacteria > Pseudomonadati > Pseudomonadota > Gammaproteobacteria > Oceanospirillales > Halomonadaceae > Halomonas > Halomonas kalidii. The sequence continues at coordinate 72,171 of NZ_JASCQN010000052.1, forward strand.
CGACAAGGATCATCTCGTACGGGCCGTCTCGCCCCGTGAAGCGGGCGCTCCCGAGTCGCGCGAGTCGTTGATCGCCATCGAGATCGACCGTCATACCGACCCGGCCGTCCTCGCCGATATCCAGGCCAGCCTCCACGAGGTGCTGGTCGATGTGCGCACCGCGGTGGCAGACTTCGAACCGATGCATGATCAGGTCGAGAAGGCGCTCGAGGAGATCCGAGCCGTCCGCCCGCCGTCGATCGACCCCGAGGACCACAGCGAGGCCATCGCCTTCCTCGAGTGGCTGCGGCAGGACAACTTCACCTTCCTCGGCTATGACGCCTACGAGATCGGCAAGCAGGATGGCCGGGAGCGGCTCGACAAGGTCGAGGGCAGTGAACTGGGGGTCTTCCGCCTGGATCAGCCGCGCTACCACGAGCGAATCCGCACCACGATCGGTGTCGACGGCGACCACTATGTGCTGGTCCCGCAACTGCTGTCGTTTGCCAAGAGCGCCCACCACGCCCGGGTGCACCGGCCGACCTATCCCGACTACATCTCCATCGATCGCTACGATGAGGAGGGCCGGGTGATCGGCGAACATCGCTTCCTGGGCCTGTTCACCGCCACGGTCTACAACGAGTCGCCGCGCAACGTGCCGATCCTGCGCCGCAAGCTGAAGTCGGTGATGGAGATCGCCGGCTTCAACCCCAGGGGGCACAACGGCAAGCAGCTGTTGCAGATTCTCGAGGTCTATCCGCGCGACGACCTCTTCCAGATCGACATCGACGAGCTGGTGCAGACGGCGCTGGGCATCCTCGACATCCGCGAGCGACGCCGGGTACGACTGTTCGTGCGCGAGGATCGCTTCGGCAAGTTCTACTCCTGCCTGGTCTTCGTGCCGCGGGACGTCTTCTCCACCGAACTGCGGTTGCGCATCCAGAACCTGCTCTGCGAGGAGCTGGGCGCCACCTTCGGCGACTTCAACACGTATCTGTCGGAGTCGGTGCTGGCGCGTATCCAGTTCATCCTGCGTTTCGAAGGCGATCATCCCGTTGCCTACGACCTCAAGCGGCTGGAGGGCAAGGTTGCCCTGCTCTCCCGCAACTGGCGTGACGACCTCCAGGCCGCCAGCATCGAGGGGTTCGGCGAGGAGCAGGCCAATCTCTTGATGGACCGCTTCCGCGACGCCTTCCCCGCCGGCTATCGCGACGATTTCAGCGCCCGTACCGCGGTCTACGACCTGCACCACATCAGCGAGCTCGACGATGGCATCCCCCTGGCGCTTTCCCTCTATCGCCTGGTCGAGGAGGAGGGCAGCGGGGTCAACCTCAAGCTCTTCCATCGCGACCACCCCATTCCGCTCTCCGATGTGTTGCCGATGATGGAGAACCTGGGCCTGCGGGTGATCGGCGAGCGTCCCTACGGGATCCACGCCACCGACGCCACCTACTGGATCCACGACTTCGACCTGGAGCATCACACCAGCACCGAGGTCAACCTGCAGGAGATGCGCGACCCCTTCATCGAGGCCTTCCAGCGCATCTGGGTCGGCGAGGCGGACAACGATGCCTTCAACCGCCTGATCATCGGGGCCAACCTCGACTGGCGTGAGGTCGCGATGCTGCGCGGCTATGCCCGCTACCTGAAGCAGATCCGCTTCGGCGTCTCCCAGGACTACATGGCGACCACCCTGACCAACCACCCGGAGATCACCCGGGAACTGGTGACGCTGTTCGAGCTGCGCTTCGACCCCGAGGAGCGGCCCGACGACAGCGAGATCGAGGCCTGCCAGCAGCGCATCGTGCGACTGCTCGACGACGTGGCCAGCCTCAACGACGACCAGTTGCTGCGCCGCTACATGGAGCTGATCATGGCGACCCTGCGCACCAACTACTACCAGCAGGGCGCCGACGGTCGCTACAAGGACTACATCGCCTACAAGCTGGACCCGTCCCAGGTCACCGGCATGCCCCGGCCGCGCCCGGCCTTCGAGATCTTCGTCTGTTCACCACGGGTCGAGGGCGTCCATCTGCGCGGGGGCAAGGTGGCCCGCGGCGGGCTGCGCTGGTCCGATCGCCAGGAGGACTTCCGCACCGAGGTCCTCGGCCTGGTCAAGGCCCAGCAGGTGAAGAACGCGGTGATCGTGCCGGTGGGCGCCAAGGGGGGCTTCATCTGCAAGCGGCTGCCCGAGGGAGGCGATCGGGATGCCCTGCAACGCGAAGGCATCGCCTGCTACAAGACCTTCATCCGCGCCCTGCTCGACGTCACCGACAACCTGGTCGGCGGCGAGGTGGTGCCGCCCCGGAACGTGGTGCGCCACGACGACGACGACGCCTACCTGGTGGTGGCCGCCGACAAGGGCACCGCGACCTTCTCCGACATCGCCAACGAGATCTCCGCCGAGTATGGCCACTGGCTGGGCGACGCCTTCGCCTCGGGCGGCGCCAACGGCTATGACCACAAGAAGATGGGCATCACCGCCAAGGGGGCCTGGGAGTCGACCAAGCGCCACTTCCGTGGCCTGGGCCTGGATACCCAGCGTGATGCGTTCACCGTGGTGGGCATCGGCGACATGGGCGGCGACGTCTTCGGCAACGGCATGCTGCTCTCCGAGACGATCCGGCTGGTGGGCGCCTTCAACCACCTGCATATCTTCGTCGACCCGAATCCGGATGCCGCCGCTACCTTCGCCGAGCGCAAGCGGTTGTTCGACCTGCCGCGCTCGAGCTGGGAAGACTTCGATGCCGGCCTGATCTCCGAGGGCGGCGGGGTGTTCCGGCGCAGCGCCAAGTCGATCCCGATCTCGCCGCAGATGAAGGCGGTGTTCGGCATCAAGGAGGACAAGCTGCCCCCCAACGAGCTGATCCGCGCGATGCTCAAGGCCGAGGTCGACCTGCTCTGGAACGGTGGCATCGGCACCTACGTCAAGGGCAGCGACGAGACCGATGCCGAGGTGGGCGACAAGGCCAACGACGCCCTGCGCATCGACGGCCGTGACCTCAACTGCCGTGTGGTCGGCGAGGGCGGCAACCTCGGGCTCACCCAGCATGGCCGCATGGAGGCCGCCGCCAAGGGCGTGCGGGTCAACACCGACTTCATCGACAACGCCGGTGGGGTGAACTGCTCCGACCACGAGGTCAACATCAAGATCCTCATCGACGAGGTGGTCAAGCGCGGCGACATGACCGGCAAGCAGCGCAACCAGCTGCTCGCCGACATGACCGACGAGGTCGCCGAGCTGGTGATCCTCGACAACTATCGCCAGACCCAGGCGCTGGATCTCTCCGAGATCCTCTCGCGTCGGGGCATCGGCCCCTTCCGTCGCTTCATCAGCGAGCTCGAGGCCGCCGGCCAGATCGATCGGGAGCTCGAGTTCCTGCCCTCCGACGAGGAGCTCCAGGAGCGGGCCGCCAACGAGCAGGGCATGCTGCTGCCCGAGCTCTCGGTGCTGATCTCCTATGCCAAGAGCGTGCTCAAGGGCGACCTGATCGCTTCCGAGGTGCCGGACGACCCGACCGTCATGCGGCATGTCGAACGCATCTTCCCGCAGGTGCTGGTCGAGCGCTTCCGCGACGAGATGTACGAACACCGGCTGAAGCGCGAGATCGTGGCCACCCAGGTGGCCAACGACCTGGTCGACCACATGGGCATCGTCTTCATGCGCCGGCTGATCGATTCCACCGGTGCCGATCGTGCCGACATCGCCCGAGCCTATGTCGTTGCTCGGGAAAGCTTCCAGCTGGCGGGTGTGTGGGAGCAGATCGAGGCCCTGGACAACCAGGTGCCGAGCCAGGTGCAGTACGACATGATGCTCGACCTGATGCGTACGCTGCGCCGGGCCACCCGCTGGTTCCTGCGTCAGCGCCTCGGCATGCCCCCCCAGGATGCGATCGCCTATTTCGCCCCGCGCCTGGCCGAGTTGCAGGAGAACATCGGCAAGCGGCTGCGTGGCGAGGAACACGAGGCCTGGGAAGCCCGGCGCAAGGAGCTGGTGGAGGCGGGGGTGCCCGCGGCGCTGGCCGCCACCGTGGCCGCCACGAGCAACCTCTATACCGCGCTCGGCATCATCCAGGCCGCGCGCCAGACCGGCGAGAAGCCCCAGCGGGTGGCCGAGGCGTTCTACGAGATCGGCGATCGCCTGGAGCTGCCGTGGTTGATCCAGAAGATCACCGATCTCCAGGTACGCGACACCTGGCAGGCCAAGGCCCGCGAGACCTTCCGTGACGATGTCGACCGTCAGCAACTGGCGCTGTCGGTGAGCGTGCTCGGCATGGAAGGCGGGCCGCGCAACCCGGTAGAGCGAGTCGACCGGTGGCTGCAGCTTCACGACACCATGCACGGGCGCTGGTGCCGGTTGCTCGAACAGGTGGGCAGCGGTAGTCAGGGAGGCTTCCCGCTCTTTGCGGTCGCGGTGCGCGAGCTGGTCGACCTGGCCGAAAGCAGCCGCGAAACCTGAGGCGAGTCGGCATGGTGTGAGAGACGAACCCCGCTGGCGGGGTTCGTCGTTTCCGGGCGCCCGGGCTGCTATACTCCCGCCCGCTCGCTCGACACCGCCTGGAGATGCCATGTATTCGCTCGCCCGTTCGCTCCTGTTCCGCCTCGATGCCGAAACCGCCCACGGGGTCGCGCTCTCGGGGCTGGACCTGGCCGGCCGGCTGGGGCTTGCCGGGCGACTGGCCGGTCCCCGGGTCGACGACCCGCTGGAGCTGATGGGGCTGCGTTTCCCCAACCGGGTGGGCCTGGCGGCGGGGCTCGACAAGAACGCCGATCACCTCGACGCCCTGGGCGCGCTGGGTTTCGGCTTCGTCGAGGTGGGCACCGTGACGCCGAAACCCCAGGAGGGCAACCCCAGGCCCCGGCTGTTCCGACTGCCGGCGCAGGGAGCCATCATCAACCGCATGGGGTTCAACAATGCGGGGGTGGACCACCTGGTCGAGCGGGTCCGGAAGAGCCGCTATGACGGCGTGATCGGCATCAACATCGGCAAGAACCTGACCACGCCGGTGGAGCGGGCGGTGGACGACTACCTGACCTGCCTGCACAAGGTCCACGCCCATGCCGATTACGTGACGGTGAACGTCTCCTCGCCCAACACGCCGGGGCTGCGCAACCTGCAGTTCGGCGAGCACCTCGACCAACTGCTCGGTGCGTTGCGCGAGACGGGGCGGATGCTCGATCGTGACAGCGGCCGGCGGGTGCCGCTGGCGGTGAAGATCGCCCCGGACATGAGCGCCGAGGAGGTGGCGCTGGTGGCCCGGGCGCTTGCGGCCAATGCCATCGATGCGGTGGTCGCCACCAACACCACCGTATCGCGGGAGGCGGTGGCGGGGCTCGTGCATGGCGACGAGCAGGGGGGGCTCTCCGGTCGGCCGGTCCTCGAGCCGTCGAATGCGGTGGTGCGCGAACTGCGCCGTCACCTGCCGACGATGCCGATCATCGGCGTGGGGGGGATCGACAGCGGCGAGGCCGCCGTGGCCAAGTGCGAGGCCGGGGCCGACCTGGTGCAGCTCTATTCGGGTTTCATCTACCGCGGGCCGCGGCTGGTAGGGGAGTGTGCACGGGCACTGAAGGTCCACGCCGAGCGACACGAGGTCTCATGAATCAAGAAGCCCGTGGCATGGCCACGGGCTCTATCTGCTGGCCGTCGATGACGGCCGGTGAGGAACCTCGAAGGAGGGTAGTGGGTTCACATCACCATGGGGTTCTTGTGTATACCGGAGACACCTGTCATGCCGGACCAATGGTCGCCACGACCTTCACGCCAACCGCTCATCCAGTATTCACGAAGATTGATGTCCTGGCTCGGACAATCATCGCGGGAACGACCTGAGACACCTGCCTTGTAGCCATGAATATAGGCGCGCTGGAAGCGATCACGTTTCTGTCGTTTCATTGGACTACCTCTTGAAAAGGTACCGGATTGGGCCCGTCCTGAAAAAGGCTGAGCCCGCCCGTTTTCGATCCTCGGGGCCATCCCCCACCTGCCGGCCAAAAGTTACCGGCTGTGCGACGGAGGAGACCCGTTGACAGCGAACGCATGCGTTGTTCAGTAGCTACTGACTAATTGATAGCGCAACGGGGTCGACGTTGTCGACCGTTGATTTGTAACATCCCGTTCACTCGGTGGTAATGGCCACGCTCCATCCCCACCATGGACCGATGGACCTTACATGACTGAGACACAAGTGACTGATTCACTGGTATTCCTTGCCACCTGCCCGAAGGGCATCGAGCTCCTGCTGGCCGACGAGCTCGCCGAACTCGGGGGCGAGCCGGGCAAGACCACCGTGGCCGGGGTGCATTTCCGGGCCAGCCTCGAGAGCGCCTACCGGATCTGCCTCTGGTCGCGCCTGGCCAACCGCGTGGTATTGTGCCTGGTGCGCGAGGAGGGAGTCGAGACACCGGAGCAGCTGCGTCATGCCGTCGCGGCGGTGGACTGGCGGGCCCACCTGGGGCCCGGCGGCAGTCTGGCGGTGGATTTCCACGGGCGCTCCGAGGCGATTCGCCACACCCGTTTCGGTGCCCAGACCGTCAAGGACGGGGTGGTGGAGCGGCTGTTCGCCGAGGGGCGCCCGCGGCCCGATGTCGACCTGCGTCACCCCGATCTGCGCCTCTACGCCAACCTGCATCGCGGCCGGCTGACCCTGGGGGTGGACTTCTCCGGCGATAGCCTGCACCGCCGGGGCTATCGTCGCGACGTCGGTCATGCGCCACTCAAGGAGAACCTGGCCGCGGCCTTGCTGGTGCGCGCCGGCTGGCCGGAACAGGCCCGCCAGGGTACGCCGCTGGTCGACCCGCTCTGCGGCGCCGGCACCTTGCTGATCGAGGCGGCGTTGATCGCCGCCGATATCGCCCCCAACCTGGCGCGGGAACGCTTCGGCTTCCACGGCTGGGCCGGCCATGATGAGCGGCTGTGGCGGGAGCTGCGCCGCGAGGCCGAGGCCCGGGCGAGCATCGGGCGCAAGCGCTGTCGATCACGGCTGTTCGGCTTCGACGAGAGCCCACCGGCCTTGGCTGCGGCCAGGGCCAACGCCATGCGCGCCGGTATTCCTGCGCTCATCGAGTTCCATGGCGCCTCGCTGGACCGGCTCGAGCGCCCCGTGGGGGTGTCGGACGAGGCTCGGGGCCTGCTGATCACCAACCCGCCCTATGGCGAGCGCCTGGGCGAGCTGCCCGAACTGGTGACGCTCTACGGTCAGCTCGGCGAACGGGCGCGGGCGGTCTTTCCCGGCTGGCAGCTGGCGGTCTTCACCGCCAACCCCGACCTGGGCCACCGCATCGGCCTGCGTGCCCACAAGCACTACTCGCTGAAGAACGGTCCGCTGGATGCCCGGCTGCTGCTGATGGCGATTCCCGAGGCCGACGAAGGCCAGGCCGGGACAGAGCCGGTGCCTCGGCCCCGGCTCTCGAAGGGGGCGCAGATGTTCGCCAATCGCCTGGAGAAGAACCGCAAGCGGCTGCGCAAATGGCTCAAGCAGTCCGGCGAGAGCTGTTATCGACTCTATGACGCCGACATGCCGGAGTACGCTCTGGCGATCGATGTCTATGGCACGCGGGTGCATGTCCAGGAGTACGCGCCGCCCAAGACCATCGACGCCGACCAGGCCCAGAGGCGCCTCTTCGATGCCCTCACGGTGCTGCCCGAGGTGCTCGGCGCGGACCCGGCGGCGATCGTGGTCAAGCGCCGCGAGCGCCAGAGCGGGAAGGGCCAGTACCAGAAGCAGGCCGCCAGCGGCGAGCGCTTCGAAGTGCGCGAGGGCCGGGCACGGCTGTGGGTCAACCTGCGTGACTACCTCGACACCGGCCTGTTCCTCGACCACCGCCCGGTGCGGCGGATGCTGGGCGAGATGGCCGCCGGCAAGCGCTTCCTCAACCTGTTCTGCTATACCGGCACTGCCACGGTGCAGGCGGCACTGGGGGCGCAGAGCGAGGGCACCGAGGCGGCGGGTGGGGCCAGCGACAGCGTCAGCGTCGATCTCTCCAACACCTATCTGGAGTGGGCGCGGGATAACTTCGCCCTCAACGGCCTCGACCCTAGCCGCCACCGGGTGGTGCGCGACGACTGCCTGCGCTGGCTGGAGACCGCCCAGGCGCAGTTCGACTTGATCTTCCTGGACCCGCCGACCTTCTCCAACTCCAAGAGGATGGAGGCCACCCTGGACGTGCAGCGCGACCATGGCCGCCTGGTACGCCTGGCCATGGCTCGCCTGGCGCCGGGTGGCACCCTGGTGTTCTCCAACAACCAGCGCCGCTTCCAGTTGGATGCCGACCTCGCCGAGTTCTATGCGGTGGAGGATATCTCGAAGCGGACCTTCGATCCGGATTTCCAGAGACGCCCCGCGTTGCACCACTGTTTCCTGATCCGCCACCGGGAGGCGTCATGAGACCTTCGACCCGCTCTCTATCCGGCCAGAGACGCCCCGCGTTGCACCACTGTTTCCTGATTCGCCACCGGGAGGCGTCATGATGCGCCTGACGCTCTATACCACGCTCGGTTGCCATCTCTGCGAGCAGCTCGAGGCGCAGTTGGTTCACCTGGCCAACGAAGTGCCGGTGCTCGACCGGGTCGAGATCGCCGATGACGATGCCCTGCTGGAACGCTACGGGGTGCGTATCCCGGTACTGGTGGACGCGGCCGGTGAGGCGCTCAACCGGGGCTTCGAGGCGCCACGGCTGGCGGCCTGGCTGGCCGCGCGGGGCTGGCTGGATGAGGCCGCCTGGCAGCAACTGCAGCGGGAGCTGGCGGGTGAGCCGTCGCGCCCGGCCCGGGGCGCGGTGATACGCGGCGGCCGGCGCTACCTGGGTTGAGTACCTCGGAACGAGGGCTCAGGCGTTGTCGAGCAACGAGAGCTGCCTGACCGCTGCCTGTCCCTCGGCGGACTCGGCCTCTACCTCCAGCACCTTGTGGAAGCCGCGGGAGGCCTGGATGGTGGCTTCGTCGCCGAGCCACATCATCGCCTGGGCGTGGTCGTCGGCCAGGCGGTGCTTGAGCCCCCCGAACTGGGTGCCGATCTGGCCCCAGGCGCGGCTGAAGATCCAGTCGCCGAACATGTCCTGATGGACATGTACCAGCACATAGTCATGGTCGGTTTCCCAGCGAACGATCATTGAAGCTCCCGCAGTGCTCTGTGCCGGGCTTGGCGGCAGAGTGGTATGGTGTGGCGTATTGTAATTCCTTGCCGGAGCCGAACAAGCCGCCATGAAGATTCTTGTCGATGCCAATGTGCCCGCCGCAGACACCTGTTTCGGCGGGCTTGGCGAGGTGGTCCGGTTGCCGGGTCGCGAGATCGATGCCGGGGCCGTGCGCGATGCCGATGCCCTGGTGGTGCGCTCGATCACCCGGGTCGACGAGGCGCTGCTCCAGGAGGCCTCGCGGCTGCGTTTCGTCGGTACCTGCACCATCGGCACCGACCATGTCGACCAGTCTGCCCTGGCGCGCCACGGCATCGCCTTCGCCAGTGCCCCCGGCTGCAACGCCGAGGCGGTGGTCGACTACGTTCTCGGCAGCCTGCTGACCCTGGCCGAGCGCCAGGGCTGGCGGCTGGCCGACCGCCGGGTCGGCGTCGTCGGGGCCGGCAACGTCGGTGGAAGGCTGCTCGGGCGGCTCGAGGCCCTGGGCATCGACTGCCTGGCCTGCGATCCGCCCCGGGCGGAGCGGGAGGGGCCCCAGGGTTTCGTCGAACTGGCGGCATTGATCGATGCCTGTGATGTGGTCTGTCTGCACACTCCTCTGGTCACCGGGGGGGGGCATGCCACCCACCACCTGCTCGATGCCGAACGGATCGCCGAACTGGCGCCGGGAACGGTGGTGCTCAATGCCGGCCGCGGCGGCTGCATCGACGGCCAGGCGCTGCGCCAGCGGTTGGCCGGGCAGGGCGATATCACCGCGGTGCTCGATGTCTGGGAGCATGAACCCGGCATCGATGCGACGCTGCATGACCTGGCGGCGCTCGCCACGCCGCACATCGCCGGCCACAGCCTCGACGGCAAGCTGCGTGGTACCCACCAGGTCTACCGGGAACTGTCCCGGCATCTCGGGCTGCCGGCACGCGTGACGCTCGGCGACCTGCTGCCGTCACCGCCGGTATCGCGCCTGGTGCTGCAAGGGGGACTGGAGGCCGAGGAGGCACTGCGGCTGTGTGCCCGGGCCGTCCACGACGTACGCCGCGACCACGACAGCCTGCTGCGCGAGTCGCGCCGCCAGGGCATGGCCAGGGGCTTCGATGCTTGCCGTGCCCGCTACCCGCTGCGCCGCGAATTCGCGACCCTGGAAGTCGAGCTGCGACAGGAGGCCCGGCGGCTGTCTCCCCTGCTGGAAGGTGCCGGCTTCATCGCCCGCGAGCACGGTGACCTGCCGGTCTGAGGGACAGGGAGACCGAGGTGGTCAGTCGCCGTCGGCCCCGGCAAGTTGCCGGGATCCGAGGGCGCGGGCGGTGGCATGCTCGAGGCGTTCGAGTCGGGTGACGGTTTCACCGAGGGAGGCAAAGTCGGCATGCCCGGCGTCCCGCTCGAGCCTGGCGGCTGCCCGGGCGAGGGCCTCGCAGCCCAGCGAGGCGGCGGCGCCCTTCAGGGAGTGAGCCGCTTCGAAGAGCGCGCGGCGATCCCGCTCGGCGATTCCCCTGGCCATGCATTGCCGTTGTTCGGGCAGCAGGGCCAGGAACCGGGCGTTGAGCTTGCCGGTGGCCTGACTGCCAAGTGAGTCCGTCAGTTCCTCGAGCACCTGTTGGTCCAGCAGTGGCTCACCGTCTGCGGTGGCGTCGGCCGGCGCATGGGCCGTATGGTCCGCTTGGCCGCCGACTGCCTCGTCACCGGGTGGCGATGAGGGCAAGGGGCCGGCACCGGATGAGGCATTCAGGTAGTGGGCCAGTACCCGGTAGAGGTCGTGGCGGGTGAAGGGTTTGCAGATCACCTCATCCATGCCGGCGTCCATGCAGCGTTGCCTGTCGACGGGCATCACGTTCGCCGTTATGGCGACGATGGGCAGGCGTGTCGCCGAGAGGTGGCTCTCCCGCTCGCGCCAGCACCGGGTGGTAGTCACGCCGTCCATTACCGGCATCTGCATGTCCATGAAGACCAGGTCGACGTCCTGTCGTGACAGCATGGCCAGGGCCTGCTCGCCATTTTCCGCCAACACGACGCTCTGTCCCAGGCTCTCGAGCATGGCGCAGACGATGTCGCGATTGATGGCCTGATCCTCGACCACGAGCACGCGTCCGCGGGGCAGCGGTGGCAGCTCCCTAACGGCACAGGTGGCAAGGCTCGAGACCAGGGGCGGGGCATCGGCAGCGGGAAGGGGGACTTCGAACCAGAAGTGGCTGCCACGTTGCGGATGGCTCTCGACCCCGATGCGGCCCTTCATGGCCGCCACCAGCCGATCACAGATGGCCAGCCCCAGGCCGGAGCCTCCATGGCGGCGTGCGATGGAGCTGTCGACCTGGGAGAACGGCTTGAACAGTGCCTCCTGGCGATCTTCCGGGATACCGCAGCCGGAGTCATCCACCGAAAAGCGTATGCCATTCGCATCGGCGAGTGCCACCGTCAGGCTGACGCTGCCTTGATCGGTGAACTTGAAGGCATTGTTCAGCAGGTTCATCAAGATCTGGCGCAGGCGGTTGATGTCGCCTTCGAGGCAGGCGGGCACCTCGTCCTCCACCCGGCAGCGGAAGCGGATGGCGCGCTTCTCGCTGCGCAGCCGGTAGCCGCGACAGAGCTGTTCGATGAAGGCGCGAATGTCGAAGGGCTCGGTCTCCAGGTCGAGGGAACCGGCTTCGAACTTCGTGTAGTCGATCACGTCGTTGATGACGGCCTGCAGGCTCAGGACACTATCGTTGAGCGACGCAATGAGCGCCCGTCCGCGTTCGCTCTGCGGCTCATCGGTCAGCAGGTCGGCGACGCCCGCCACGCCGTTGAGCGGCGTACGGATTTCATGGCTCATCACCGCCATGAACTCCGATTTCGCCTGGCTGGCCTGCTCGGCCCGGCTCGCCGTGTCGTCGAGCTCGCGGGCCTGGTTCTCCAGCATGCGCGTCTTGTGGGCATGCTCGCGGCCCTCCCGGATCAGCGAGACCACCAGCACGATGCCGGAGAGCATCAGCAGCACGGTCAGGGTGAGCATCACGCCGTAGAGCTTCAGCAGGCCGTTGCGTTCGGCGGTACGCAGCCTGCCGGCATAGGTGTTGGTATCGAGCAGCAGAGCCGAGGTGATCTGCTGGAGTTCGACGAGTCGTGCGTCTATCCGCTGGCGCTGCTGGCGGTCGAGTGGCTGTTCTCCGGCGGTGATGGCCGCGAGGAGGGGGGCCAGGGCCCGGATATGTTCGTTGGCGTCTCGCAGGCCTTCGGTCAGGGAGGTGCCGGCTATCGCTTGACGAAGCTCGCCCTGGCCGAAGAGGGTGACGCGGCTGACGAGAATCTCGTAGCGAAGCTGCAGGTCCTCGAGCCGCTCGTCGGAGATGTCGCTCAGGGCCAGCCTCAGATCGCGCACCTCCCGGTCGAACTGGTAGGTCGCCCAGGTCAGGTTCCCGAGCATCTTGTTCTCGATTTGCTGCTGCCGCTGGTGGACGGCCCCGGCCGTGACCAGGGCGGAGAGAAACAACAGGATGGCGGCAAAGGTCGCGATCCTGTATCGCAGCATGCTGGCGGGCAGGAGTCGGCTCATGGGGATCAGTCGAGCCGTACGTCGATGCGGTTGACCTGCCATACCGAGCGGGCCATGACCCCTTCGGAGAGCAGGTCGGGGTGTTCGTCGAAGGGGTAGATGACGAACAGCGGTCCCTGGTCCCTGACCCTGAGCGGCTCCCCGTTCATGAACATGGCCAGGATGACGTCATGCTCCATCAGGTCCTGCACCGGGACGCTGGCGGCGTAGTCGTTCAGCGCCCTGATCCGCAACATCTCGCCCTCTGCCCCCACGGCGTCGAGCAGCGCGCGGCCGAGGGGCCCGGAGAAGGTGACGGTCTCGTCGTGCCAGGGGGTGTGGGTGATGGTGACGCGCTGGGGCAGGGCCAGCAGCATTTCACGGTCGAAGTGGGCTTCATCGCCGGCGTTGGTGTGCGCGATGTGGCCGGTCACGGTCAGCAGGACCGGCCCCTGGGGGGCTTCCAGGGCCACTGCCGGGCCGGCTGCGAACCAGGGCAGTAGCGAGACGATCAAGAGGAACTGGCGCATTGTGTCGTCCATGGCAAGGGAAACTGAGACACCTAGTATAAGGTGGCTCACGCACCTGGGCGTCAACGTTCGTCGTGCGATAGGCCGGAAATGATCGGGCCCGCCGGATTGGCGGGCCCGATGCATCATCGAGGGCGGGCGTCACTGCCGATAGGCGGCTTCCTTCAGCGCCCGGATGCGATCATCCAGGGGGGGGTGGCTGGCGAAGAGCCGCTCCATGATCTTGCGCGTCTGGCCGGTGGTGATGGCGAAGGCCGTCAGGGTGTCCGGCATCTGGTCGGGCATCTCGGTCTCGGCCTTGAGGCGCGCCAGGGCGTTGATCATGGCCCCCGAGCCGGCGAGCTGCGCGCCGGCGGCGTCGGCGCGGTATTCGCGGAAGCGCGAGAACCAGGCGACGATGGCCGAGGCGATGATGCCGAAGACGATCTCGGCGACGATCACCACCGCGAAGTAGCCCATGAAGCCGAGCCCGCCGGCACCATCGCTGCGGCTGCGCAGGAAGTTGTCGACCAGGTGAGCGACCACCCGCGCGAAGAACATCACGAAGGTGTTCACCACGCCCTGGATCAGCGCCAGGGTAACCATGTCGCCGTTGGCCACGTGGCCGATCTCGTGGGCCAGCACCGCGCGCACCTCTTCCGGGCGCATGCGGTTGAGCAGGCCGGCCGAGACCGCCACCAGGGCGTCGTCCTTGTTCCAGCCGGTGGCGAAGGCGTTGGACTGCTGGGCGGGGAAGATGCCCACCTCGGGGGTCTTGATGCCGGCGTCGCGGGCGAGCTCCGCCACGGTGTCGAGCAGCCACTTCTCGGTGGCATTGGAGGGCGTCTCGATCACCACGGTGCCGGTGCCGCGCTTGGCCATCCACTTGGAGATGAACAGCGAGACCATGGAGCCGGCCATGCCGAAGACAAAGCAGAAGATCAGCAGGGCATTGAAGTTCAGGCCCTGGCCGCGCAGGTAGCCCTCGACTCCCAGCAGGCGCAGGGTGATGCTGGCGACGAGTATCACCGCCAGGTTGGTGCCCAGGAAGAGCAGGATTCTCATCATGTTGCCGGTTCTCCAGTCATCATCGTCAGGGGGCGACACCCAGCTCGCGGCGTCCAGAAGCTGTTGCTTAGATACGGTCTCACCCGCCGGGTTTCAAGCGCGGCGCTCACTGCCGGTAGCGCGACAGGAAACGGGCGAAGCGGTCCAGGGCATCCTCGAGCTGGTCGGCCCAGGGCAGGGTGACGATGCGCACATGGTCGGGGTCCGGCCAGTTGAAGGCGGTGCCCTGGACCAGCAGGATCTTCTCCTGCAGCAGCAGGTCGAGCACCAGTTGCTGGTCGTCGCGGATGTTGAACACCTTGGGGTCGAGGCGAGGGAAGGCGTAGAGCGCGCCCTTCGGCTTGACGCAGGAGACCCCGGGGATGGCGTTGAGCTTCTCGAAGGTAATGTCGCGCTGGGCCAGCAGGCGCCCGCCGGGCAGGATCAGGTCGTTGACCGACTGGTAGCCGCCGAGCGCCGTCTGGATGGCGTGCTGGGCCGGTACGTTGGCGCACAGGCGCATCGAGGCGAGCATGGTCAGCCCCTGGATGAAGTCGGCGGCGCGCTGCTTGGCGATATGCCCCGAGAGGATCATCCAGCCGGAGCGGAAGCCGGCGCAGCGGTAGCTCTTGGAGAGCCCGTTCATGGTCACCACCAACTGGTCCTCCGTGGCCAGCGCCCCGGTGGAGACGTGCTCGACGTCATCGTAGAGGATCTTGTCGTAGATCTCGTCGGAGAACACCACCAGGTCGTGCTGGCGGGCGATGTCCAGCAGCTCGCGCACCACCTCCGGCGGATAGACCGCGCCGGTGGGGTTGTTGGGGTTGATGATCACGATGGCCCGGGTGTGGGCGGTCACCTTGGCGCGGATGTCGGCGAGGTCGGGTGCCCAGTCGGCCTGCTCGTCGCACAGGTAGTGCACCGCGTGGCCCCCCGAGAGGTTGGCGGCGGCGGTCCACAGCGGGTAGTCGGGGGCCGGGATCAGCACCTCGTCGCCGTCGTTGAGCAGCGCCTGCATGGCCATCACGATCAGCTCGGAGACGCCGTTGCCGATGTAGATGTCCTCGATGCCGACGTTGGGTATGTTCTTGCGCTGACACTCCTGCATGATCGCCTTGCGCGCCGAGTAGAGCCCCTTGGAGTCGCAGTAGCCCTGGGCGGTGGGCAGGTTGCGCATCACGTCCTGGAGGATCTCCTCCGGGGCCTCGAAGCCGAACGGGGCGGGGTTGCCGATGTTCAGCTTGAGGATGCGCTGGCCTTCCTCTTCCAGGCGCTTGGCGTGGTCGAGCACCGGGCCGCGGATGTCGTAGCAGACGTTATGCAGCTTGTGCGATTTCCGGATCGGGGAGGTGTCCATGTCTTCCAGTGTCCATGCAGGCAATGGCGGGTACGAGCGTGTGATTATGCGGTGTCGCCGGTGGCGGCGTCACCCTCGGCGGAAGCCGGCTCAGGCTCAGGCTCAGTTATGGGCTCGGGCGGGATGTCCGCCGGGGTCTCCAGGGTCAGCCGGCCGAGCTTGCCATCGCGCAGCTCGTGCAGCAGCACCTCGGCGCCGCGGTGCAGGTCGACCTCGCCGCCGGGGCGCAGGCCGCCGCGCCGGGCGGCGATTTCGGCCAGTATCGCATGGCCGTCGAAGCCGGCCAGCGCCAGCAGGTCGACGCGCGCCGGGCCGTCGGCCTCGACCCGCTCGGCCTCGGGGTTGGGCGTATAGGCCGGCAGCGCCTTGAGCTTGTAGCGCGCCTTGAGTGCCTCGGGATAGCGCCGCGCGAGTTCGGCGGCGGTGACCACGGCCACATCCACGTAGTCGATGGCGGTGTCACGGATGGCGCCGCTGGCGGCCAGGCGGTAGGCGCTGGCCTGGTCCTCGATCTTCGGCCACAGCACCCCGGGGGTATCGATCAGCGCCACCCGGCCGGCGATGCGCACCTTCTGCTGGCGCTTGGTCACCGCCGGCTCGTTGCCGGTCTTGGCGATGGAGCGCCCGGCCAGGCCGTTGATCAGGGTCGACTTGCCGACATTGGGGATGCCCATGACCATCACCCGCACGTCACGATCGACGCGCACCTGCCCCGCCAGTTCGTGGCACAGCCGGGGGATACGCTTGAGCTCACGGGCGTTGGTGGTGGTCACGGGCAGGGCCCGGGTGTCGGCCTGGGCATCGAAGTGGGCGGTCCACTCGCGGGTGCGCTCGGGGTCGGCCAGGTCGGCGCGGGAGAGCACCTTCAGCACCGGCTTGTGGCGGGTCAGCTCGGCGAGCATGGGGTTGGCGCTGGAGTAGGGCAGCCGGGCGTCGAGTACCTCGACCACCACGTCGATCTCCGGCAGCGCCTCGGTGATCTGCCGGCGCGCCTTGTTCATGTGTCCCGGGTACCAGCCGAGCATCGGAGCCACTCCTGCGAGCCTGAAAATGAAAAGGGCGACCATCATACCAGACGGTCGCCCGTTTCAGGTCAGGTCAGTCGCCTACTCGCCGGCATGGAACTGGATCGCCACCGAGTTGATGCAGTAGCGCAGTCCGGTGGTCTCGGCCGGGCCGTCGGGGAAGACATGGCCCAGGTGGGCGTTGCAGCGGGCGCAGGTCACCTCGGTGCGCTGCATGCCCTGGGAGGTGTCGGGGTGCTCCTCGACGCAGCCCGAGACCAGGGGGCGGTCGAAGCTGGGCCAGCCGCAGCCGGCATCGAACTTGTGCTCGTTCTCGAATAGCGGGGCGTGGCAGCAGACGCAGTGATAGATGCCGTGCTCGTCGGTGACCCGGTAGTCACCGCTGAAGGGGCGCTCGGTACCTTTCTCGCGGGTCACGTGGTACTGCTCGGGGGTCAGCTGTTCGCGCCACTCGGCGTCACTCTTTTCGATCTTCCTTCGCATGGCGTCTCTCCTGGTCTGGCCTGGTCAGGGGCAGCATCGGCCACCGGGCCGATGCTTACATTGTGGCACCATCTACCCACCCCCATGCCAGGGGTTTTCCGTCTTCGGTCACGCCCGTTCAACGACGGCTGGAACCAGGCTTGACAGCTTTCAGGGTGCTCAGTAACATACGCGCCACCTCGACGAGCCGAGACATGTGTCCCATTCGTCTAGTGGTCCAGGACACCGCCCTTTCACGGCGGGAACAGGGGTTCGAACCCCCTATGGGACGCCACTCGACTCATCAGGTGCCGGAGTGCGGGAATAGCTCAGTGGTAGAGCATCGCCTTGCCAAGGCGAGGGTCGCGAGTTCGAATCTCGTTTCCCGCTCCAAGCTTTATATAGAAAGCTGATGCGTCCCATTCGTCTAGTGGTCCAGGACACCGCCCTTTCACGGCGGGAACAGGGGTTCGAACCCCCTATGGGACGCCACTTCCGGTGATCGCCCAGGCGATCGAACCTTGCGGGATCTGCGGGAATAGCTCAGTGGTAGAGCATCGCCTTGCCAAGGCGAGGGTCGCGAGTTCGAATCTCGTTTCCCGCTCCAGTTTCGGTACTTCCACCACGGTGGAGGGGTAGGAAAGCGAGGGTCGCGAGCCGGTGCGCCGGTCCGGCTGATAGCAGCCCCATCGATCTCGTTTCCCGCTCCAAACAGCACCAATACGTCCCATTCGTCTAGTGGCCCAGGACACCGCCCTTTCACGGCGGGAACAGGGGTTCGAACCCCCTATGGGACGCCATTTCGCTCGTGTTGCGGCACCAGACACGTTTCCCGCTCCAGTCGTGCCCCTTCCGATAGCTGTCCGCCCTTCAGTACGCCCAGACGATCACCATCAGCAGCCCCCAGGCGAGCGCGCCGGCCGCCATGATGGTGTAGGTCGCCGACATCGCCGCCATGTCGTCATCCTGTTGCTGACACAGCCCCTGTAACCCGTGGAAGATCAGGCTGCACGAGATGCACAGCGCCATCAGCACGGCCAGCACATTGAGCAGCAGGCTGGGGACCGCCAGCACCACGGAAGATGCCCAGAGCGGCAGCGGTGCCAGTGCGGCCAGCAGGTAGGCGTCATGGTAGCTGATCGACATTCCGTAACCGTTGACGACCGAACGGATGAGCCAGCCCATGACGAAGAAGGTCAGCAACTCCGCCAGAAACAGGATGGTGGTGATGTGGCGCCAGGGACGATCGGCGAAGCCGGCGATGAACTCGTCGCCGTAGTGGGTGCCGGCATAGTAGAGCATGATCGGCGGCAGCAGCGACAACGGAACCACGACCAGCCAGGCGACGGCGGGAATCGATACCTGTCGTTGCTGGAGCTCTTTCCAGCCCGCGGTGCGGGAGAAGGGCAGATAGAGAATGGTCGAGAGATTCATGGGATGCCTCCGATGACACGCCGCCGATTTATATCATGTTATGATATTGACTAGTTGCCATGCTCCAGCGTGTCAAGGAGGCCACCATGTTCGGCCAGGGTGATCCGTCCCCCGACGTTCTGACCAAGCAAGACTTCGAGCGACTTTCCCAGTTCCGCCATCGGTTGCGCTGTTTCCAGCGCCACAGCGAGGACATCTGCCGTGAGCATGGTCTCACCTCGCTGCAGTACCAACTGCTGCTGCACCTCAAGGGGTTCGAAGGGCGTGAGTGGGCCACCGTGGGTGAGCTGGCCGAGCGGCTGCAGGCCAAACATCACGGCACCGTGGCACTGGTCGGGCGTTGCGAGGAGGCCGGGCTGGTCGAGCGTCGCCCCGGTCGGGAGGATCGACGACGCATGGAAGTGCATCTCCTCGAGAAGGGCGGCCAACTGGTGGAGCGGATCGCTGCGCGGCATCAGCCTGAATTGGGTTACCTGCAGCAGGAACTCCATCTGCCGCGTGGTGAGGGCAAGCCTTGAAGTTTCTGCTCATACCCCAATGTCCAGAGGCTGTTTCGTTGATATGGCTCAACAACCGAGGGGATCGCCCATGGCCGAACCGGCACTGTCCATCCGTGACCTGACCAAGGTCTATGGCAATGGCTTCCAGGCCCTCAAGGGCATCGATCTCGACGTCGCCGAGGGCGACTTCTTCGCCCTGCTGGGCCCCAACGGCGCCGGCAAGTCCACCACCCTGGGGGTGGTCTGTTCGCTGGTGCAGAAGACCGCCGGCCGGGTCACGATCTTCGGCATCGACATCGACCGCGACTTCGCCCGCGCCAAGTACCACCTGGGCGTGGTGCCCCAGGAGTTCAACTTCAACCAGTTCGAGAAGGTCATCGACATCGTGCTGGCCCAGGCCGGCTACTACGGCATGCCGCGCCGCGAGGCCCTGCCGCGAGCCGAGCAACTACTGAGGGACCTTGGCCTGTGGGACAAGCGCAACGGCAGCGCGCGCATGCTCTCCGGCGGCATGAAGCGCCGGCTGATGATCGCCCGGGCCCTGATGCACCGGCCGAGGCTGCTGATCCTCGACGAGCCCACTGCCGGGGTGGACATCGAGCTGCGCCGCAGCATGTGGGAGTACATGCGCCGCATCAACCGCGAGGAGGGCACCACCATCATCCTGACCACCCACTATCTCGAGGAAGCCGAGAGCCTCTGCCGCAACGTAGCGATCATCAACCACGGCGAGATCATCCGGAATACCAGCGTGCGCGAGCTGCTCGCCGAGCTCGATACCGAGACCTTCCTGCTCGACCTGGCGCACCCGGTGGCCGAGGTGCCGGCGATCGAGGGCTTCGAGGTCCACCAGGTGGACAGTGCCCAACTGGCGGTGGTGGTGCGCCGCGGCCAGCGCATGAACGATATCTTCACCGCCCTCGGCGCACAGGGCATCGAGGTGGTCTCCATGCGCAACCGCGCCAACCGCCTCGAAGAGATGTTCGTCTCCATGGTGGAGCAGGGCAACAGCGACAAGGCCGCTGCCGAGGCGGCGGAGGCGCGCGCATGAGCCCGACCCAGATTGCCATCGCCCTCTGGACCCTGGTGCACAAGGAGACCAAGCGTTTCACACGGATCTGGCCCCAGACCCTGCTGCCGCCCTCGATCACCATGACCATGTACTTCATCATCTTCGGCAGCCTGATCGGTTCGCGTATCGGCGAGATGGACGGCTTCAGCTACATGGACTTCATCGTCCCCGGGCTGATCATGATGGCGGTGATCACCAACAGCTACTCCAACGTGGCCTCGAGCTTCTTCTCCAACAAGTTCCAGCGCTCCATCGAGGAGATGATGGTCTCGCCGATGCCCAACTGGGTGATCCTGTGCGGCTTCGTGCTGGGGGGCATGGCCCGTGGCCTGGGGGTGGGGCTGATCGTCACCCTCGTCTCGCTGTTCTTCACCCGCATCAGCGTGGCGCACCCGCTGCTGACCGTCGGGGTGGTGGTGCTGACCGCGGCGCTGTTCTCCATCGGCGGCTTCATCAACGCGCTGCTGGGCAAGAAGTTCGACGACATCTCCATCGTGCCGACCTTCATCCTGACGCCGCTCACCTATCTCGGCGGGGTCTTCTATTCGATCACGCTGCTGCCGAACTTCTGGCAGGGCGTGTCGATGCTCAATCCCATCCTCTACATGGTCAACGTCTTCCGTTATGGTTTCCTCGGGGTGTCCGACATCCCGGTGGGCTGGGCGCTGACCGCCATCGTCGCCTTCATCGCGGTGCTCTTTACCATCGCCCTGTGGATGCTCGAGCATGGCAAGGGCATCAGGAGTTAAGCGTATGGATCGTCCCGACACCCTCGAGCACGCCCCGCTGGGTCGCGAGTCCGCCTACCCGGAGCGCTACGACGCCGGGCTGCTCTATCCCATCGCCCGCGCCGCCAATCGTGCGCCGTTGGGTATCGAGGAAGGCGCGCTGCCCTTCGTCGGCGAGGACGAGTGGCACGCCTTCGAGGTCTCCTGGCTCAACGCCCGCGGCAAGCCGGTGGTCGCCGTGGCGCGCTTTCGCCTGCCGGTGGACTCCCCCAACCTGATCGAGTCGAAGTCCTGGAAGCTCTATCTCAATGGCTTCAACCAGACCCGCTTCGACAGCCGCGAGCGGGTGAGCGACACCCTGGTCGCGGACCTTTCCGCCGCCGCGGGTGCCCCGGTCTCCGTCGAACTGCTCGATGTCGACGACGAGGCGCTCGCCCCCCGACGCCTGCCCGGCGAGA
Organism: Halomonas kalidii; assembly: GCF_030010475.1. Classification (NCBI taxonomy): domain Bacteria; kingdom Pseudomonadati; phylum Pseudomonadota; class Gammaproteobacteria; order Oceanospirillales; family Halomonadaceae; genus Halomonas; species Halomonas kalidii. Next base: position 93,379 of record NZ_JASCQN010000052.1, read on the forward strand.
GCCTGGACGACCTGGACATCGAGGTCAGCGACTATACGCCCAGCGCCGACCACCTCAAGGCGGGAGTGGAGGTCGTCGAGGAGACTCTGTATTCGCACCTGCTCAAGTCCAACTGCCCGGTCACCGGCCAGCCCGACTGGGGTAGCGTGCTGATCCGCTACCGAGGGCCGAAGCTCGACCGCGAAGGGCTGTTGCGCTACCTGATCGGTTATCGCCAGCATCAGGACTTCCACGAACACTGCGTCGAGCACATCTTCACCGACCTGATGGCCCGGGCTCGCCCCGAGCGGCTGCTGGTGCTGGCGCGTTACGTGCGCCGTGGCGGGCTCGACATCAGCCCCTGGCGCGGCACCCCCGGCGAGCGTCCCCCCGAGCCGCTGCGGCTGGCGCGCCAGTAGTGCCTTCGTTAGAGTGCGACAATACCTCAACAGGAGAGCGACATGGACGCGATGACGCTGCTGCACGAACGCAGCTCCATGGGCAAGTTGACAGGGCCGCCGCCGAGTCCCGAGCAGCTCGAGGCGATCTACCGGGCGGCGCTGCGTGCCCCGGACCACAAGGAGCTGCGCCCCTGGCGCTTCATCGAGTTTTCCGGCGAGGGCCTTACGCGGCTGGGCGAGCTGTTCGCCGAGGCCGAATTCCGCGAGGATCCGCATAGCGAGGACGCGACCCTGGACGCCGCGCGCAAGAAGCCGCTGCGCGCGCCCATGATCATCGCCGTGATCGCCAGGGTCACCCCCGATATTCCCAAGGTGCCGAAGATCGAGCAGGTGATCTCTGCCGGCTGTGCCGCCCACGGCATCATGCTCGCCGCCCATGCCCTGGGGCTCGGTGCCATGTGGCGCAGCGGCAAGTACGCGTTCGATCCCACCGTACGCAAGGGGCTCGGCCTGGGTGAGGACGACGAGATTGTCGCCTTCCTCTACCTGGGCCAGCTCGCCGGCCGCCACAAGCCGCTGGCCGAACACCGGATCGATGACTTCCTCGAGCACTGGAGTTAGCAGCCTGTCGGACTTAACGCTGATCTACTGCGAAACCCGGGTTTTCGGCCAATTTCATTCGATCTGATTCGTTAAATAGCGTGCTATTCGCCTCGTCAGATCGATAAACTTGTCTCGAAATCCGTTTTTCTCGTGACGATCGGTCAAATCCGACAGGCTGCTAGCCGGGAGAGATAAACATGCGCGAGATCGGCATTGCCCATCCCCGCCTGCCGTTGCCGGCCCCCGGCCGGGAGGACGACCCGGCCCGCTTCCTGGCCTGGCTCGCCGAGGCGATCCCCATGGTCGAGCACCTGGGCATCCGCTCGATGCGGCGCGAGGAGGAACAGTTGATCTGGGCGCTCGACCTGGCACCCAGCCTCAACGACAAGGGCACCGGCTTCGGTGGAGCCCTGGCCGCCCAGACCGCGCTCCTCGGCTGGTGCTGGACCACGCTCTGGCTGCGTCGCCACAGCATGGCCCGCGACGTGGTGGTGGCCGAGGCCAGCCAGCGCTTCCTGGCCCCGGTCACCGGCGACTATCGACTGGTGTGCCTGCCCGAGAATGACGACGGGCCAGTGGCATTGGCCGAGCAGATCGCCGGCCGGGGCAGGGGGCGTATCGCCCTGGTCCAGAAGCTCTGGTGCGGCGATACCCTGTGCCTCGAGGCCCGCGGCAGCTATGCGGTGCTGCCCGCCGGCTGAGGGCTCGTTACGGAAAAAGCGGCTTGCAATCGCGCACTTAAGACGTTAGCATATGCGCCGTTCTAGAGGAGATGACGGCGGGCCAGGATATGGGCCAACCAGTATTTCGACTCGAGAATGACAATGCGGAGGGGTGTCCGAGTGGTCGAAGGAGCACGCCTGGAAAGTGTGTAAGTCGAAAGGCTTCGAGGGTTCGAATCCCTCCCCCTCCGCCATCTATCTTTGAATATCAGTAGCTTAGAGAAGTTTTCTCAAGCTGCCCAACAACCCGCCCAACATGCCGAAAACGGTAGCGAGGCGGGTTTTTTGCGTCAGGATGGCGTGGCGCCGCCTCGGCCGCGTTCACTCTGGATTGATCGGCAGGAACATCGGCACGCTTCCCCGGGGCAGCAGCGGGCGAACATCGGCCATATGACGCTCGCGCAGCCTGTCGTCAGCTTCTCCCGGCTCTCGCATCGTCACCACGTCATCGGCCCCGTGGCGCTGGTATCGCCACCCGAGCACTTCCAGGGGCCGGCCGGCACCTTCCTTGCTGTTGTCCACCACGGTGATGAACACGGCTTCCACACCATCGGCGGTGATGAACCGGTCGTTCTCCAACTTCTCCAGGCGCTGCCTCAGCCTCTCCCGGCTCATCGGCTCACCCCCTCATGGTCGAAAGCGAAGTAGACGGCCGCCGGGCTGGTATAGCCGCCTTCCCGGCGCATCCGGCGCATACACTCGCGGGCGCGGTCGGCCAAGTCTTCATCAGACTCATCGGGCAGGCGGTGAACCTTCTCGGCAGGATGCGCGTTCTGCCCCATACACTCCCAGCCGGCTAGGCCACGCTCGGGCGGCTCGATCCATATCTCGGTTGGCTCGCCGCAGGTTTCCTCTAGGGCGGCCAGGCGTTTCTCCAGGTCAGCAAGGCTACTGCGTGCCATGAATCACCTCCACCACGGCCCTCCGCCAGCCCTGGGCGGCGGCGAACGTGAATGCCCGGTGGCGTAGCTCCTCCAGGTCGCGCCCGGCCAGCACGGCGCGCTGTTGGCCCTTCACGACGATGGCCACGCGGTGGCTCTCCAGCGCCTCGCCCCACGCTCGGCGATGCACCTGCCGCTCGTACCATGCCGCACTGCGGGCCTCGTCCTTCTCAGCTCGGTACACTGTTCGTCTCCTCGATGGCTTTCAGTCGGCGGTCGATCTCGTCCAGTTCCACCACCCGCACCAGTGAGGCGAGGGCGTCCAGTAGGGCTTTACCCTGGTCGGGCGGCATCTGGCCGGCAGCGATGGCGGTGAGGATCTGGCGGGCTTGGTCGGCAAGGGGCTTGCTCTCGTCCAGGGAGAACGTCACGCAGGCGTGAGCAGGGCGAACGGCGGGCAGGATGCGTTCCACCACCATACGACAGGCGTTCATGTCACCACCCTTGGCAGCGTCAATGATCTTGCGGGCGACCACCTCGGCGTCACCCTCCAGCAGCTTGCGCAGCTCGTCAGCCTTCCGCGGCCTGCCGCTGGGGTTGCCGCTCTGTCCCTTGGTGAAGCGCCCCTTTCCGTCTCGTTCGGCCATTGGATTACGACCCTCCTGCCGCGCCACTAAGGACGCTCACGAGGCGCTGTGCAAAGGCGTCGTCGGCCTCAATCTCGCCCGACGCTTCCTGCCCGTCCTTACCGGCGACAGTGACATGGACCGAGCCCCTGTGCGTGGGCGCCCCGGACATTGCCGGCCCCCCGGCGGTGGAGACGCTCCCCGGCACGGTGTCGAGGTAGTCCATGGACCAGGTGGGCCGGGCGGTGGGGTTCGGGGCGTAGTTGATGACGCTGGGGTCGCCGGGCCGGAAGGCGCTTTCCTCGAAGCGGGCGCGGGCGCGCTCCTCGATCGTGCCGCCGCCAGCGCCTGGGGTGTAGCGCGGGTCAGCTGCGGCCTCAAGCTGCTGTGCCGCCCTGGCTGCGGTATTGGCGAAGTCACGGACAGCGACCGCCGCGGTACCCATGGCGTCGGCAGTGTCCTCGGTGGACTCGGCAACGTCCCGGGCGGTGCTCTCCAGGTCGTCGGTGAAGTTGTGCAGACCGTCGCTGGCGTTGCCCAGCTCGTCGGTTTCAAGCCTCCGGGCCTCATAGTTCTCGCGGATGCTGTCGGCCAGCTCGTCGAAGTACGCCGACACCCGGGCCGCGTTGGAATCGCCGCCGGACAGTTGGGAAAGGTCGGCGTCGAAGGCCTCCAATGCCTGTTGCTGCGGCGTCGGGCCATCACTGCCCAGCACGCTGGCCCGGATATTCGCCCCGAGCGCCTCGGCCTGGAGCTGCACCCGCTGCACCTTCATCAAGCCGATACGAACCGAATCGATGGTATCCAGTAGCTCAGCGACGCCACGGGCAGCCCACTCCACGCTATCCACCACGGTGCCGGCGAAACCCTGGGACTCCCGGGCAGCATCGTTGAAGCGATCGGCCACGTCGTTGAGGGGCTCGGACAGGGTGATGGCGAGCTGGTTGCGGATCGGCTCGAGCACGCGGGGAATGCGGGCGATGGCATCGTTGGCCTTCTCCACCCGGGCGGCATCCACCCGGGACAACGACAGGCCGTATTCATCCACTTCCTGCCGGGCAGCCCCGAAGGCCTCAGCCCCGCCCTGCAGGACGTTGACCAGCTCCTCGTTCCTGACGCCAAGGTCTCGCAGGATGGAGGTGGTGTCCGCGGCGTTGATCCCCAGGGCCTCCACCTGGCCTGCGATGGCCCCAAGCCGCTGGTCGGCGTCCATGTTGATCAGGTCATCAGCGGACAGCCCAAGCTGCTTCAGGGCGGCGGCGCCCTTCTTGCTGCCCTCCCTGGCATCCACTAGGCCACGGTTCAGGCGGGCCAGGGAGCGGGCCAGGGAGTTGTTCGCCACCCCGTAGTCAGCGGCGACGATCTGCGCAGCCCGAAGGCCGTCGATGGTGGCACCGATGCGGTCGGCGGCCTTGGCCTGCGTGTCGATGAAGCTCTGGCCCTGGCGGGTCAGCAATGCCAGCGTGCCGGCGGCGGCCGTGGCCCCTGCGACAGCCCCGGCAGCCATACGGCGCAGCGCCTGGGCGGACACGAGCCCCTGTTTCTCGACCGCCTGCAGGTCGCTCCGCACATTGCGCAGGTTGCCCTCGGCGCGCCGCGAGTCGATGACGATTTCAAGCCTTGACTGGTCGGACATATCAGCACCTCACACCGCTTGGACGCTGGATTCGAACGAGCGCGTAGCGTTGCTGTGCCGCTCCTGGGCTTCCTCGATCTCGCGCAGGCGGCCAGGCTTGAGCCATTCGCGTGCGGCGTTGTCGGCGTTGCGAAGCGCGACCAGGCCAGCGTCGAAGGATTCGTAAAGCTCTTCGCGTTGCTCGACCAACTCGGGGGTGTGCTTTTTCTCGAACGCTTCCCGGTAGGCAGTCATCTGCTTAGGATCCAGGCCGGTGGTGACCTCGGGGGCTTCCATGATGGCCGCCATGGTCTGCCCGTCGCCCTTATCCAGCGCCTGGCGCACCACGTCGTGCCGCTGCTGGTCGGTCATGAGACGCAGCGCGTGGCGAACCTCGGGGCCGTATACCGGGTGAGCGCTGAAGTTGTTCTTGGTGCGGATCTCGCCGTTGATGTCGCCAAGCCCTTCCGCCATGCCGTCATGAAGCTGGGCCTTCATCTTTTCGCCGTGCTGCATTAGCTGTCGGGCAGCCTTGGCAATCCGCACTTCGTGTGCGGCCTCGGTCTGCGTCGGGTCGCGGTTCGTGGCGATGGCCTCCATGCTTTCGACGGCGTTCGCCAAGGCCTTGACGTGGCCGTGAATCTTGAGCGCGTGGCGGCTGGTGTTGGGCTTCTGGCTTGCGGTGAGGCGCTGAACGATATGCTTTAGCGGTGCGGAATATTTCATTGTGCGGTTTCCTTTCGTTGTTGGTCGAGCATGTCGAGCTCGATCAGCTTGGCGGCGGCGTAGGTGTCGCCCTTGTCGGCCTTGGCTTGGAGCAGGCGGTAGTAGTCGTTGATGGCGGCCTTGCTGGGCTTCATGTTTCGTGCCCCCTTGGGGCGGCCTGGCTGATTTTTCATGGCTATGTATCCAGCATGGATATATGAACAGTAATATCAGAATACCGATGATTTATCCATCATTATGTTGGGTATGATGTTGGATGATATGAAATTAACTCTCATGACACAGGGGGAATCTGGAGGATTGGCGGAGTAGGTGTCCGCCACATCGTCCGTGCAGGTACAAAAAACCCCGCCGGAGCGGGGTGGTTGTCTACTGGTTATCTTTTCGGTGGTAGTCCACTCGGCCGTCACACAGCCTGACGTAGTCGCTCCACAGCCCTCGCTCTTTCCAGAACAGGTGTCGGCACGACCGGCGCGACCCCGTCTCCACGTCGACGGTGTGCGGTCGCCCAAGGATATGCACGACATCGCGCTCTTCCATCCCCATCAGAATGATGCCGCGGCTTCGGGCCTTTACCAGGTCGTTGCGGCTGATCTGCGGGGCGGACTGGGCGCGCTGATGCGTTGAGCGAGGCGCCTGGATGCGGTCACGCTGGAGTGTGGGTTGGTGCCGCGGTATATCCCGGGGCGGGGCCGGGGCGCTGTAGCTCGACACTCCACCACCCTGCACGGCCTGCCCGCCCGAGCATCGGGATTGGTAGGATCCATCAGGGCAGCGCATGACCTGGGCCTGAGCGGCGAGGGGGAGAAGTAGTAGTGCGATTGCGATGAGTCTCATCCTGACCTCCATGCAACAGATTGTCAGGATAGCAAGAAGCCTGGGGATATGCCGGTCCCTGTTCCAGCCTGTACGCAGGCGATCAGCGGCGCGCGACGATTTTTGCTCTCGACCATGCCCATCATCGCCCGATCAAAGGGATTGAACCCCATACCCCATTGGTAACTTAGTAAGGTCTCCATTTTCTGGAGTCGTAAGCCTTCCGAAATTGGCCCAACTGCTCCATTTTCTGGAGCGTTTGCCGAGAAAGACTGTGCCGTACCGGGCAACTGCTCCATTTTCTGGAGTGAGGCACTCCATTTTCTGGAGTCGGTCAGAATCGAAATCATGGACTCCACCTCCTTGGTGGCGTGTTCGTGTCGGGCACATCGAGCTTGCCGTCACACGGATCGATCGGCTGCCAGCTGAGGGCGTACAAGGCGCAACGGGCTCCCTCTCGTCCAATGAGGGCATCCCTGGTCTTCACGACTAGCCGACGCTCCTGCAGATGCTTGAGGGCCTTCCCAAGCGTGGTATGGGACATGCCACCCCAAGCCTTCATCGTCGAGTGAGTGGCCGATAGGTCGCCGTTGTTCTTTCCGTTGTACTGGCACGCAAGGGCCATCAGCACCTTGAGAGAGGAGGGCGGGAGGCTGCGGAAATCATCGTCCTCCATGACAACCTTGGGCAGGGCGAGGTAGCCACCCTGCCACTTGGTCTTGGCGATGCTGCGCTTCGCCATACGATCACCCCTCGCCGACGAGGTGATAGCGTTTGATCTTCTCGCCGGGCCTCGAGGGGTGGGGGTGTGGCTCTGTATCGATGCGGACGCCAGCCTGGCGAAGATCCCGCACGGCAGCCGGCGGGTGGGCGATATTGAGCTGCCAGATGATTTCAATGTTGCTCATCGGGCGTTCGCGCAGTGCCGCTAGGATTCTGCCGGCGTGGGTGGTAGGATCAATGGCGATGGTATTTGAATTGGCCCGAGTCTCCACCCCGGGCTTTTTCATGTCGGTACTCATTGCGCCACCTCCTCGCGGTTCTCCCACTCTTCGAGGTCGGCCAGGCGCCAGCGGGTGCAGTTAGGGCCTAACTTGATGGGGCGGGGAAAAGAGCTATCGTGGTCGCGGGACCATCGCCATATAGTTGGCACGGAAACGGCCAAGCGAGAGGCTATCTGTTTTACTGTCAGGTAGGTCATCGAGGATCTTCCCGTGTTGCGTGAGTACGGGAACGATCATGCCGGCGCATAAAAGATTGTCCTAAAGTGCCCGTGTAGAACAATGGCCTTTGTTCTACACCTCTGGCCAGGCGGCCAACCGGGCTTTTGCTTCGCGCATCAGGTTCTCGATGGTTTCGGTGCTAACACCCCAATGGCCAGCAGCCGTTTGCAGGCACTTCCGCCCCAGCTTGTCGGCATTCCGCATCAGCTCAACGGGTTCAATGGAGTCTGCTACTGCGCCGGCACCGATACCGTTCAGGCGATCTGGGTCACGACAAGGATTGAAGGCGCGAAACTTCACTTCATCTCGAGCGCCTTGGCAAACTGAGACGAGAACGGCAGTCTCTGCTCGCTCTTTGGCTGGAATCTTAGCTTTGGCGGTGGCTTTGCGGTTTGGCTTCCTTTCCCCTGCCACAATGGCAGCCACGGCAGCCGTGTATTCGGGAGGAATGGCATCGGTGAGAATCAAGTCAGCGAGCTGGCGCGGGTCGCCATAGTCGAATGCCCACACCGCCTCAAACCAAGGCCAGGTTTCGCGCAGCCGCTCAGGCAACAGGTGTGCCCATCCAGGCTGCTGTGCCCACCAGTTTGTGGCATCCTTCATGCCTCAGACTCCCAGAAGATCTGTAGGAAGCTCCGCGCGGCGGCGGAGCTCCTGTTCAGCTACCGGCATTTGGCGAGGCGGAAACATAGTCCGCCGCAACCCTTGTAACCACGGGGATCAAGCAAGCCTGATCCCCGTTTCCCAACATCCGAACCCACATAGGTTCGCCCTGCGGCATCAGCTCACGCCAGGAGCGCCGGTCTTGTTGAGTCACCCTCGAGCTTGTTGCCGGTCAGAGCCCTACCAATCTCCTCGTTGGTCTTTAACTCGCCGCGATCCATACGGGCGGATACCCACTTTGCACGAGATGGGCCAAAGAACCACGCAGCGGGTTCGGCATCGCGGCTGCGGATACGCTCTTTCACGCTGCGCATCACTTTGATGCTGGTCTCTTTCGACGCCCCTATTTGCTGCATGGCCATGAATGAACCACGGATGACGACGCAGTTTCTTTGGGCGTCGATGTGGCTGGTCGTGTCGAGCCAGTACTCCTCAGCGCGGTGGGCGGAGGGGGAGTGTTGGGCGATGGTGGTAGACTGGTTTTGCATGACGGCTTCTCCTATTCAGTTGCCGCTGTGTCGGCCCTGGGGTGTGTCCGCACCCTGGGGCCACCTTGTCAGCCCTCTTGGGCTCGAATCGGTGTCACGCTGGCTTGCGTGGCACCCTCGGCGCAGAATTGCGCCCAGTCCTTCATCAGCCGGCGACGCTTCTCGAGCAGGTCGCCGCGGCGGTATGCAGCTTCGGCCTTGTTCTTGATGACGTGGGCCAGGGCCATCTCGCAGATGTCGCCCGGGTAGGCGGTACGCTCGCCGGCCCAATCCCTGAACGTCGATCGGAAGCCGTGGGCGGTGACGACGCCGCCGGTGTTCGGGTCGCGGTACTTCTGGCCCTCGGGCATGGCGCTGTCCATCCGCTTGATGACGGCCGTCAGCGTGTTCTCGGACAGCAGTTTGCCGCGGGCAGACGGAAATACCAGGTCGGTGCCCTCGTGCCTCGGCAGGGCCTTCAGAAGCGCCACGGCGGCCCGCGAGAGGGGTACGCGGTGTTCCTTGCCTGCCTTCATGCGGTCAGCGGGAATCGTCCACAGGCGCGCCCCCAGGTCGATCTCGCTCCAGCGGACCCCCTTGGCTTCACGGGAGCGTGTAGCGGTCAGGATGGCGAACTCCAGGCAGCGGGCGCCGCTGCCCTCCATGGTCGCCAGGTGGCGCATGAAGCGGGGTATGTCGTCGATCGGTAGGGCAGAGTGGTGGCGCTTCGTGGCGACCTTGCTCGGGTTGGGCAGGCGGGCGTCCAAATTGCCGCGCCAGCGGGCCGGGTTGTCGCCAGTGCGGTGTCCGCCGGCGGTGGCCCAATCCAGCACCTTCTCGACGCGACCCCGTAAGCGCTTGGCGGTCTCGGTCTTGGCCAGCCACAGGTTGTCCCGGGTCAGCAGCTCCTCGATGTCAGCCAGGACGATCTCGTCGACGCGCTTCCCGCCGATGACAGGCGAGGCGTAAGTGGCCAGAGTGCTCTCCCACTGCGCGGCGTGCTTGGCGTTCTTGAACTCGTGGCGCTTGAGGGTCAGGAACTTCCCGGTCGCTTCGTCGAAGGTAAGGCGCTGCGTTTGTGCCAGCAGGGCCAGGCGGGCGGCGCGCTTCTCTTCTACAGGGTCGATGCCGGAGGCGATCTGTTCTCGCAGGGTGCGGGCTTTCGCTCTCGCGTCGGACAGGGGGACATCAGGGAAGCCTCCCAGGCCAATGTCCCGGCGACGGGCCCCCACCTTGATGCGCAGGACCCATGAACGAGCTCCGCTCTTTGTCACCTGCAGCTGCAGGCCTGCAACGCCACCAACGGCGTACAACCCTGGGGCTGTGAGGCGCCTTACCTCAGCGGCGGACATTTCGCGGGCTTTCTTCGGCATCGACCTTCCTCCAACTACCTACCCAACATTGCGGGTGTAATTGGATGATAGGCGATGAAATGGCTTAACACAAGAAATCTAGATATTACGGGGCTTGGGCGGGGTTGTTGATACGCTGTGATACGCGGTGAAGTGTGGAGGAGGCGGCCTCCCCCTCCGCCACAGAATATCGAAAAAGCCGCTGATTTCAGCGGCTTTTTCTTTTCCTGATCTCTGCTAACCCACGCCTTGGGAAGCGCAGAGGTCAGCCTCGACGTTGACGCCGACGGAATCGAAGGCACGACAAGGCCTTGCGAAATCCACGCCAGGCACTGCCAAACAGCTTGGCAAAGAGTCCGGCGCGCAATCGGGCATTGCGCTGCTCGATTTCACGGATTTTCGAATCCGGGTTATGGAAGGCCATGACTGTCACCCTGTTGCTGTAGCAAGCACACTGGATGCATATCACGGGGTCACAGCGCCTGTCGAGACACCCGATGAAGCAGATCTCGTTCGCCCAGGCTGAGCACCATCGTCGATGCCACCATTGTGGCGGCGGCCCCCGCCACCAACAACCAGGCGTAGCTGTTCACCCTGTTCGCCCTCGGCAATCTTGTGCTGGCGGGTAAGCCCAACAATAGTCCAGCACTTGCCGATATAACTCTGACACCAGGCCGAGGATTCGCCCTGTTCCACGCATCGCCTGTCGAGCAACGATACTGAAGTGGTCCAATTGACCACTTCATCCCTTGTCATCTGCGGCACGGGCAAGATGTCGGCAAAGCGTCTAACATCCCCTCCAGGGGGATAGGAATAGAACGAGGAGTGGAAGATGACATCGCATACCCACCAGACGCACCCCGACATCATCAAGCGCCTGAATCGCGCCCGTGGTCACCTGCAGGGCGTGATCCAGATGATCGAGGACGAACGCCCCTGCCTGGATATCGCCCAGCAGCTCCACGCCGTGGAGAAGGCCATCCAGCAGGCCAAGCGGACCCTGGTGCAGGACCATATCGACCACTGCCTGGAGAAGGCCCTCGGCCCTCGGGACAAGGCGCAGCGCGCCCGGGTCGAGGAGTTCAAGGCGATCGCCCGCTATCTGTAACCGCTCTCTCCAGCCGCCACTACCGCCGCGAGGAGGCCCCATGTTCCAGGTGCTCGCCCACCGCGTCTATCGCCATCTGTTTCTGGCCCAGGTCATTGCGCTGATCGGCACCGGACTGACCACGGTCGCCCTGGCGCTACTGGCCCACGACCTGGCCGCGGGGCAGGCGGGTGTCGTACTGGGCACGGCCCTGGCGATCAAGATGGTGGCCTACGTGGGGATCGCTCCACTGGTCGGCGCCTATGCGGCGCGCCTGCCTCGGCGCTGGCTGTTGGTCGGCCTGGACCTGCTGCGTGCGGCGGTGGTCTGCGTGCTGCCCTTCGTCACCGAGGTCTGGCAGGTCTATGTCCTGATCTTCCTGCTCAATGCCGGCTCGGCAGGCTTCACGCCGGTCTTCCAGGCGACGATCCCCGACCTCCTCGAAGACGAGGGGCAGTACACGCGGGCCTTGTCGTTGTCACGCCTCGCCTATGACCTGGAGAATCTGCTCAGCCCGATGGCCGCGGCGGCGCTGCTGATGGCGATGAGCTTCGATGCCCTGTTCCTGCTCAATGCCCTGGCATTCCTGCTCTCGGCGGCCCTGGTGGTGTCGGTGACGTTGCCCTCGCCGCACCCCGTGGCGCATGCGCCCGGCGTCTGGCGGCGCGTCTCCCACGGCATGCGGATCTACCTCAAGACACCCCGGCTGCGCGGGCTGCTGGCCTTGAACCTGGCGGTCTCGGCCGCCGGCGCCATGCAGATCGTCAACACCGTGGTGGTCGTCCGCTCCACCCTGGGCCTGGGCGAGCGCGAGGTAGCCCTGGCCTTCGCCGCGGCCGGTGGGGGCTCCATGCTGGTGGCCTTGATGCTGCCGAAGGTCCTGGAGTGGCTGCCAGAGCGTCCGGTCATGCTGTTGGGCGGTGCCCTGATGACGCTGAGCCTCTACCTGGGCGTGCTCGGACCAGGGTTTGCGGGGTTGTTGGGGCTGTGGCTGCTGCTCGGCGCCGGCGCCTCGCTGGTCATGACTCCCACCGGGCGTCTGCTCAAGCAATCGTGCCAGCCCGAGGATCGCCCGGCGCTGTTTGCCGCGCAGTTCTCGCTGTCGCATGGATGCTGGCTCTTCGCCTACCCGCTGGCGGGCTGGATGGGGGCGCATCTCGGGCTCGCCGGAACGTTCGTCTTGCTGGGAACGATAGCGCTGGCGGCGACGGGGCTCGCGGCCCGTGTCTGGCGTCCCCATGACCCCATGGTCCGCGAGCACGAGCATGTCCCCATGACCCATGCTCACTTGCACTACCACGATGAGCACCATCAGCACGAACACCAAGGTTGGGAGGGGCCGGAACCTCATAGCCATCCCCACCATCACCCTGGAGGCCGGCATCGGCACGTCTTCGTGATCGATGGTCACCACCCCACCTGGCCCAGGTAATGTGCGATATGCTCACTCGGGGTTATCGGAACCCCAGCCAGTTATAGTGAATCGAAAGCATCCAACACTTACCAGGCACTTCGCAGGGGCTTCCCCGTGTCGAAGAGGGTGCACATCGGTGTCCGCCAGGTGCCGGGTCCTGAGCAGCAGTTCCTCAAGCAGGTTCATGGTCACGACCTCCTCGCCAGCGTGTGGTGATTCCGGACGCCGCTGCGCGTGCCCTGCGATGCGCGCTGCGCCCCGAGGATGGCGGCATTGCGCAGTTCCGGGCGCACGATGTCTTCCGAGGCGAGCAGGGCGGCCAGGCTATTGCGAATTGACGCGGGGGAGGCGCCGGCGACGGCAGCCGCGGTTTGGTCGTGAGATCCGATGGTGAGATGAGTCATGAGAGTCTCCATTTCCCCTGTGGTGCTTTGGAAAGAGTGGTTCGGCAAGCGCCGACCCAGGGGAGTGGAGTCGCACGCCGCTTTAGCTGCATTTCTATCCCGCCCGCAAGTTGGTGCTTAAATCGGCGGTGGCCCGAAGGCCGGACAACAAAAAACCCGCTTTGCATGAGCTAAAGCGGGCCTCTGGCGTCGCTTTAGCTGCATTTGTAGAGCGCCCGCAAGCTGAGGGTCAAATCGGCGCTTCGAGAACAGTAACCAGCCTGCCCATGTAGTGTCAATCCCGATCTCAGCCGGCATATCATTCTGGGGTGAAGCCCACACCTACGAAGCGCCGGCGCCGGTACTCGAGCCCGACTGGCACCGACTGCGCGGCGTGAACCGCAGGAGAGCAAAGCGGCTCGGATGGCGCCGGTTTCCAAGCGGCGACGGACAGGGCATGCTGGAGCCGGGATGCCGGCCAGGGCAGCGGGTACCGTGCCGTGCCATCATCGTGACCAGGACCAAGGAATGGAGGACTCCCATGTCTGAACGAGTGATTCTCACCACCTCGTCGCACCTCGAGGGCTACCGTGTCACCGAGCACATCGACATCGTATCCGCCGAGTGCGTGTTCGGCATGAACATCCTCAAGGACATGTTCGCCGGTCTCCGCGACTTCTTCGGCGGGCGCAACAAGTCGTCCCAGGACGCGTTGCGCGACGCGAGGGTGGCCTGCCTGGACGAGCTGCGCCGCGAGGCAGAGCAGATGGGGGCCAACGCCGTGATCGGCATCGATCTGGACTACAGCGAGATCTCCGGCGGCGGCAAGTCGATGCTGTTTCTGGTGGCCACCGGCACCGCCGTGAAGGTCACCAGGACCTGAGCTGGCGTTCCCCGATCCAGTGGACGGGACACGGCGTCAGCCTGAGGCTGCGCGTGCTGTCGCCGCTCACCGTCATGAAGAATGTCGACGCTGCTCGCCTCACCGGTCGTGTTTCGGCCACTCAATGACCACAAGGAACGGCGATACCTGATGTCCTTTTACGAGAATCACGTTCTGCCACATCTCCTCCACTTGTCGTGTGGCCACAAGGCAGTCGATCGTCAGCGGGCGGCCGTGGTGCCGGGGGCGCGGGGCCGGGTCCTGGAGGTGGGCATGGGGTCCGGCCTGAACCTTCCCCATTACGACCCGGACCGGGTCGAGTTGGTTTGGGGGCTCGAACCCTCCGAGGGCATGCGTCGCAAGGCGCGCCGCAATGTCGCCGGCGCACCCTTCGAGGTGCGCTGGCTGGATTTGCCCGGCGAGGAGATCCCCCTGGAAAGCGACAGCGTGGATACCGTGGTGCTCACCTACACGCTATGCACGATTCCGGACTGGCACCGCGCGCTCGAGCAGATGCGCCGGGTGCTCAAGCCGGGCGGCCAGCTGCTGTTCTGTGAACACGGCGCGGCGCCCGACGAGGCCGTGCGCAAGTGGCAGGACCGAGTCAATCCCCTGTGGCGCAAGGTGGCGGGTGGGTGCAATCTCAACCGCGCCATACCCGAGCTCATCGAGCACGCCGGCTTCGGCCTTCAGCGCATGGAGACGGGCTATCTGCCGAAAGTCCCGAGGTTCGCCGGTTTCAACTTCCGGGGCGCCGCCGTTCCCCGTTGACGAGGTTTCATGATGCTGGAGAGTCGCGCTCGTCGCGACGCCGATCAGCGGTTCCCCGCCGGCAATTGGGCAAGGTCGCCGATTGGAGTAAGCTGTCCGGCATGCCGAAGGAGAGGCATACCATTCACCGACGGGAGACTCCCCATGCCGTTTCGTTCCCTGCTGGCCGCCGCCGTGCTGGCCCTGCCGCTGGCCGCCGTGGCCGACACCCCCAACATCGTGCCGGGGCAGTGGCAGTTCACCAGTACCACTTCGGTGAAGGGTGATATACCGATTCCCGACCAGACCGAGACCCACCAGGAGTGTATCGTCCAGGGCGACCTGGAGGACGAGGAATTCCAGCTCATCGAGGAGGAGGAGGGCTGCGAACTGCTCGAGCACAACGTCTCCGCCGATGGCATCGACTACCGCATGGTGTGCCGTGCCGAGGGGGGCGAGGCCAACATCGATGGGCAGATGTCGTTCCTCGGTGAGCGGGTCGAGGGCGGCGTGGATATCCTGACCGAGTCGCCCATGGGCGAGCTGGAGATGCACACCGCCATCGATGGGGAACGTATCGGCGATTGCTGATTCCCGGTCCGCGGTCTACAGCGACGAAGGCCACCGTTCGGTGGCCTTCGTCGTTTGCGTCGCTGGCGGGGGGGCTCGGCTCAGTGTCCGGCGGGACCGTCGCCCATCTCCGAGTCCAGGCGGCGCTTCACCTCGCCGGGCGAGCCGGTGTGGCGCGCCAGCAGGTCGTAGGCCACCGGCACCACGAACAGGGTGAAGAAGGTGGCGGCGGCCACCCCGGCGATGATCACGGTGCCGATCACCATGCGCGCCTCGGAACCGGCGCCGCCGGAGACGATCAGCGGGACGGCGCCGGCCATGGTGGTCACCGCCGTCATCAGGATCGGCCGCAGGCGGGTCACCGCGGCGTCGACCAGGGCGTCGTGGAAGGCCAGGCCCTGGTCGCGCAGCTGGTTGGCGAACTCGACGATCAGGATGCCGTTCTTGGTCGCCAGGCCGATCAGCATCACCAGCCCCACCTGGCTGTAGATGTTGAGCGACTGGCCGGTGACCAGCAGCCCCAGCAGGGCACCGCTCATGGCCAGGGGCACGGTGAGCATGATCACGAAGGGGTGCACGAAGCTTTCGAACTGGGCGGCCATCACCAGGAACACCACCAGGGCGCCGAGCACCAGCAGGAAGGTGGTCGCGCCGCTGGCCTCGCGGTAGTCCCGCGACGGGCCGGCCACGTTGGTCTGGGCCTCGGGGGGCAGGATCTCCGCGGCAGTCTGCTCGAGATACTCGAGCGCCTCGCCCAGCGGATAGCCGCCGGCCAGGTTGGCATCGATGGTGATGGCGCGGATGCGGTTGAAGCGGTTCAGGGTGCTGGCACCGGCATAGTCGGAGAAGGTCACCAGGCTCGCCAACGGGATCAGCTCACCGGAGCGTGATGAGCGCACCTGGATGTTGTCCAGCGCGCGTGGGCTGTTCTGGCTGGCGCGGTCGCCCTCGACGATGACATCGTACTCCTCGCCGTCGTCGACGTAGCGGGTCACGTTGCGTCCGCCGAGCAGCACCTCCAGGGTGCGGCCGATCTCGCTGACGGTGACGCCCAGCGCCGCGGCGCGCTGGTAGTCGATGTCGACCCGCAGCTGTGGCTGGGTCTCGCGGTAGTCGCTGTCCAGGCCGGTGAGGCGCGGGTTGTGCTCGCGGATATGCGCGAGCATCAGGTCGCGCCACTCGGCGAGCTGCTCGAAGGTGCCGCCGCCGAGCACGAACTGCACCGGCTTCTCGGTGCGCTGGCCGAAGCCCGAGCGCATCACCGGGAAGGCCTGTACGCCGGGCAGATCGGCGAGGCGGCCGCGCACGTCATCCATGATCTCCCAGGCGTTGCGGCGGCTGCCCCAGTCGGTCAGGCCCATGATCACGAAGCCGCCATTGAAGGTCTCGATGTTGCCGAAGCCCATCGGCGAGCGAACCACCACCCGCTTGGCGTCACCGGACTCGATCAGCGGCATCAGCCGTGTCTCGATCTCGTCCATGTAGTCGAGCATGTAGTCGTAGGTGGCGCCCTCCGGCCCGTTGACCAGGATGAAGAAGTTGCCGCGGTCCTCCTGGGGCGTGTACTCGTTGGGCAGCTGGTCGGCCATCCAGGCGGTGGCGGCGATCAGCGCCACGAACACCGCGAGTACCGCGAGGCGCGCCTTGAGCACGAGCTCCAGCAGCGTGCGATAGAGGCGCTGGGAGAGCTCGAGGAGCCACTGGACCCCCCGTGCCGCGGCGCTGTCGTACATGGTCGGCCTGAGGATCTTGGAGGCCATCATCGGCGTCAGCGTCAGCGCCAGCAGGCTGGAGATGGCCACGGCGGCCGCCATGGTCAGCGCGAACTCCGAGAACAGCCGGCCCACATTGCCCTGCAGGAAGCTCAGCGGCACGAACACCGCGATCAGCACCAGGGTGGTGGCGACCACCGCGAAGGCGATCTGGCGGGTGCCGCGAAAGGCCGCCACCAGCGGCGTCTCGCCGTAGTCGTGCATGCGGCGGTTGATGTTCTCGAGCACCACGATGGCGTCGTCGACGATCAGGCCGATGGCCAGTACCAGTGCCAGCAGGGTGAGCAGGTTGATCGAGAATCCCATGGCCGCCAGGGCGGTGAAGGAGCCGATCACCGCGATGGGCACCGTCACCGCCGGCACCAGGGTGGTGCGCACATTACCGAGGAACATGAAGATCACCACCACCACCAGGCCCATGGCGATGAACAGGGTAATGACCACCTGCTGGATGGCCCCGGCGACGAACACCGAGGCATCGAAGTTCAGGCGCAGCTCCATGTCCTCGGGCAGCGAACCCTGCAGGCGCTCCATCTCGGCCTGCACCCCCTGGGAGAGCTCCAGCACGTTGGCGGTGGACTGCTGCATCATGCCCAGGCCGACCATGGGCACGCCGTTGGCACGGAACATCGAACGGTCGTCCACCGAGCCGACCTCGACGCGGGCCACGTCTCCCAGGCGAATCAGGTAACCGTCGCTGCCCTGGCCCAGTGCCAGGCCCCGGAAGTCCTCGGGTTCGGCGAAGCCGCGGGGCAGGCGCACGATGAACTGGCGCTCCCGGGACTCGATGGCGCCGGCGGGCAGCTCGACGTTCTCGGCACGCAGGGCGCTCTCCACGTCGCCGACGGTGAGGTCGCGTGCCGCCAGCGCATTGCGGTCGAGCCACACGCGCATGGCGTAGTCGCTGCCACCGCCGACCCGTACCCGGGCCACGCCGGGCTGCACCGAGAGGCGGTCGACCAGGAAGCGGTTGGCGTAGTCGGTGAGCTCGGGAATGCTGTAGCCCTCGCCGGAAAGGCTCAGCCACACCACGATCTCCTCGCTCGAGTCGGCCTTCTGCACCTCGGGCGGATCGGCGTCGTCGGGCAGGTTGCGCTGGGCGCCGGCGATACGGTCGCGGACATCGTTGGCCGCGGCGTCGATGTCCATGTCGAGTCGGAATTCGATGTCGATCCGCGAGCGGCCGTCCTCGCTCGACGACGTGACCACCTCGATGCCCTCGATGCCGGCGATGCGGTCCTCGAGCACCTGGGTGATGCGCGACTCCACCACGGAGGCGGCGGCCCCGGGGTAGCGGGTGTCGATGCTGACCACCGGCGGGTCGATGGCCGGGTACTCCTGCAGCGAGAGCCGCTGCAGCGAGAGCAGGCCGAAGGCGACGATCAGCAGCGCCAGCACCGTGGCCAGTACCGGGCGTTGCACCGAGATGTCGGAGAGGCGCATCAGGCGTCTCCCTCGTCGCGTTGTGTCTCGAGGATCTCGCGGATCGAGGCCTCGTCGCCGGCGATGCCCAGCAGGCGCACGCGGTCACCTTCGCGGGCCCGCTGCACGCCGTGGGACACCACCAGCTCATCGGGCGCGAGCCCCTCGAGGATCTCGGCCTGGCCGAGGCGTCGCTCGCCGACCCGCACCTCGCGGCGCTCGAGGCGATACTCGTCGCTCTCGTCGATCACCAGCACGTGCTGGCGGTCGCCACTGGGAATCAGCACCGACTCCGGCACCACCACCGCCTCGCGGGGGCTGCGGCGGAGCACCACCTCCATCAGCATGCCGGGGCGCAGGCGCAGCTCGGGGTTGGCCAGCTCGGCGCGCACGGCGACGCTGCGACTGACCGGGTCGACCCGCGAGCCGACGCTGGCCACCTCGCCCTCGAAGGCTTCGTCGGGGAAGGCCACGCTGCGGGCGGTCAGGCCCAGGCCCGGCTCGAGCAGCGCCAGGTAGACCTCCGGCACGCTGAAGTCGAGCTTCATCACGTCGAGCTTGTCCAGGGTCACCAGCTCGGTGCCCGGGGTGACCAGGGCGCCGATGCTGACGTTGCGAAAGCCCACCCTGCCGTCGAAGGGGGCGCGCAGGCGGTAGTTGGTCAGCCGCGCCTCGAGCGCCTGGATCTCGGCCTGCACCTGGCGTAGCCGCGCCTGGGCGTCCTCCACGTCGGCCCGCGGCGCCATGTTGCGGCTCTGCAACTGGGTCAGGCGCTCGACGGCGCTGCGACGCTCGTCACGCAGCGCCTGGGTGACCCGCAACTGGGCCTGCTCCTCGCCATCCTCCAGCCGCACCAGCAGTTGGCCGGCCTCGACCACCTCGCCATCGCGGAAATTCACCTCGGCGACGATCTCGGTGACGGTGGCGGAGAGCGTCACGCTCTCGTCGGCGCGCAGGGTGCCCAGCGCCTCCAGGGGGTCGGACCAGGGCTCGAGGCTGGCCCGGGCACCGATCACGGCGGTGCGCTCCTGGGCGGCCAGCATCGGCGAAAGCATCAAGGCTGCCAGGCCGAGCAGCAGGAGCAGGCGAATACGCGATGGGGTCATGGAGTGGTCGTTCTTGTCGGTGAGCGATGAGCGGGCGCCCGGTCCGTCGGGTCGCTTCCCTGAAGCCTAAACGCCTGACGGGGGAAGAGTGTGACAACAATGCATAAGTTGGCGGCGGCCTACACGGATCAATGTACAAGAGTTGTACATGGGTCGGCAATCACCGCCGCCAGGGCCCCCGACGACCCATCGGCGGGGCGACGCAAGATACTCCTAGGGCGCTGCAAGATACTCCAAGCGTAACTGGACTGTAACTGCGATGCTCAGTCACGTGAGCCGGGGCCAGAGGCACCGGTTCCCGACAACAGCAGGCTTGAAAGACCAACCAAGTGGAGAAGCAACCATGAGCAAGCTGATGCAGGGTATCGAGCGCTTCTGGCGCGAGGAAGAGGGTGCTGAGACAGTAGAATGGATTCTCGTCTGCGGCTTGATGGTCGCAGTATTTGTTGTGGCATATACGGCTCTTTCACCGCAAATTGAGGCCGTATTCACTGCCATAGCTAACGTCCTTCAAGGCACAGCAGGTGACATTGGTGGTGGTGGTGCCTGATATTACTGGTGGTGAACAATGATTTTGTTCACATAGTAGGAAGATGGCAGGGCGCCATCTTGGCGCCCTGACTTTATTTTCTATATCTCATTTTTTTGTGGTTCATTGTCTAGTAGTCAATAGGAGGACCATTATGGTGGCGCCATTAGTATCGTCAAGCCTTCTAGTGTTAGTGGTTGCTGCGGTATTTTGGGACCTTTATCAACGACGCATTCCCAACTACCTCATTATGGCCGGGGCCGCCATGGGAATTCTGCTGCAAGCTGTACAGGCAGGTTCCGGCGGTGTCCTGGCCGCCATCACCGGCCTGCTGGTGGGGCTGGCAATTCTCCTTCCGGGCTATCTGCTTGGTTTTACCGGTGCCGGTGATGCCAAGCTGATGGCCGCGGTGGGCACCTTTCTCGGCCCACTCGGCGTCTTTCAGGCGGCACTGGCCAGCATCCTGGTCGGTAGTGTGATCGCCACTGGCTATATTTTTTTTGCAGTGCTGTTTCGTCAGTCGTCTTCGCCGATGGCGCGCTATGGCTTGATGACCAAGACCTTGGTAACGACGGGTAGGCCGATCTATATCGCTCCGGAAAAGGGCGAGGTGATGGGCAAGAAGTTTCCGTTTGCGGTGTCGATCGCTATTGGCACGACAGGATGGATGATCTGGCAATGGCCGCTGGGCTGAAAGACGACGGAAGAAAAAGACGGAAGAGCTAAGAGGTAAGAGGTAAGAGGGCAGAGACATCAGGGAAGTAATCAGCGGTAATTGCCAAGTCATTCGATAACGATAAAGCAGATTGTAACGTAATGTGAGGTGGTCCATGAGCCAGGAAGCGCCAACATTCCACAACGTCACCGCCAGCCGCGCGGCGGCCCGGCGGGCGCCGCGCCCTGGCACGGTGGCGGAGACCGGGCTCTCGGTGCTCTACCTGGGCGACCTGCTGGTCAAGCAGCTCTTCGAGCAGGGCGTGCTCGACCTGCACCAGCTCAGCCGCGGCACGGCGCTGGCCGGCGGGGTGGTGGAGGAGATCTGCCGCTTCCTGCGCGACGAGGGGCGCCTCGAGGTGCGCGGCCAGGGCAGCGGCGGGGTGCTGCGCTTCGGCCTCACCGACCGCGGCCGCGCCTCGGCGCTGGAGGCGCTCAACCGCGACGGCTACAGCGGGGAGGCGCCGGTCACCCTGGAGGCGTACAGCGCCCGGGTGCGCAGCCAGGCACTCAGCGACGTGGCCATTCGCCGCGACACGGTGATGGCCGCCTTCGCCGATACGGTGATCGACCCGGCGCTGCTCGACCAGTTGGGCCCGGGGCTGCACTCCGGCCGCGCCATGTTCATCCACGGCGAGGCGGGCACCGGCAAGAGCTATATCGCGCGGCGCCTGGTGCGGCTGCTGGAGGGCGAGGTGCTGATTCCCCACGCCATCCTGGTGGGGGGCAAGGCGGTGCGCTGCTTCGACCCCGCGGTGCACCAGGCGCTGGATGACCCCGAGGCCTCCCCCGCCGCACAGCTCTATCTAGAGGACGGCCACGACCCGCGCTATGTGCGCTGCCGTCGCCCCTGCGTGGTCACCGGTGGCGAGCTGACCATGGAGCGGCTCGAGATCCAGTACGACGCCGCCACCCATATCCACCAGGCGCCGGTCCAGCTGCTGGCCAACAACGGCATGCTGGTGATCGACGACCTGGGGCGCCAGCGCATGACCCCCACCGAGCTGTTCAACCGCTGGATCGTGCCGCTGGAGGAGCGTCGCGACTTCCTGGCGCTCTCCAACGGCTACCACTTCAGCGTGCCCTTCGACGTGGCCCTGGTGTTCTCCACCAACCTGGACCCGCTCACCCTGGCCGATGCCGCCTTCCTGCGCCGCATCGGCTACAAGATCCGCTTTTCACCGCTGTCCCGCGACGCCTACCTGGCGATCTGGCAGCAGCAGTGCGAGGCCCTGGGGCTGCCCTGCGAGGCAGAGCTGGCCGAGTTCGTGATCGACGAGCTGCACGCGCGCTTCGGCGTGCCGCTGCTCGCCTGTCACCCCCGCGACCTGCTGAGCCTCGCCGGGGACCAGCTCGCCTACCGGGGCGGCAGCGCCCCCGACCGCGAGACCCTGGCCTGGGCCTGGCAGACCTACTTCGGCGACTTCTCTGATTCATCGCACGGCGACGTCGCCGCCAACCGGAGGGATGCATCATGAAACGCAAGGGGATCTTCGCCATGTTCGCGCTCTCGCTGATGATGGCGCTGGGGGCGGCCGTGGTGGCCATGAACTGGATGCAGGAGCAGGGCGGCGAGGGCGACGCCCTGGCCGATGCCAGCCAGGTGGTGGTGGCGGCCCTGCAGGTGCCTTTCGGCACCACCGTGCAGGCCTCCGACCTCAAGGTGGTGACCATGCCCAGGGACGTGGTGCCGCCCAGCAGCTTCAACGATGTCGAGAGCGTGGTGGGGCGGGTCAGCAACCAGGTGATCTATCCCGGAGAGATCGTGCTGGAGGGGCGGGTCTCCGAACACCTGGGCGGCAGCGCCCTGGCGGCACTGCTCGACCCCGGCAAGCGGGCCATGAGCGTGCGGGTCGACGACGTGGTGGGGGTGGCGGGGTTCCTGTTGCCGGGCAACCGGGTCGACGTGCTCTCCACCAAGCAGCGGGACGGTAGCCGCAACGACGTCGAGACGAAGACAGTGCTGCGCAACCTCAAGGTGCTGGCGGTGGACCAGATCGCCAGCCAGGAGCGCGACGGCCCGGTGATCGTGCGCGCGGTGACCCTGGAGGTATCCACCGAGGAGGCCGAGTCCCTGGTCAAGGCCACCCAGGAGGGCAAGGTGCAGCTCACCCTGCGCAACCCCCTGGAGAAGGAGGACGCGTCGGATCTGCTGGTGGCCCAGCGTTCGGTAATGAACGTCGCCGAGCCCGAGGAGCGGGCCCCGACGCCGCGGCCCGTCGCCAGGGCGCCGGTGCGGCACCAGGTGCAGGTGATACGCGGCACCCAGAGCAGCACAGTCAGCGTAAGTAACTGACACCCAAGGGAGCGTGACGGCAGACAGGGGCAAGGCGTTGATGGAGGGGATCGACCGCTGGGGCAGGGTCGATCACGGCAAGAGCAGGGAGAAGATCAGGGTAAGAAGAACAGCGGGTTAAAGAAGACCAGCGGGTTAAAGAAGAACAGGCATCAAGGGGGAATCGACATGATCAGGCAAGGCGAATGGCTGAAATGGCTGGCACTGGCACTGCTGGCACTACTGGCGGCGAGCTGGACATCGCAGCTCTCGGCGCAGACCGGCGAGCAGCGTAGCGTCGCCATGCCCGCCGAGGGGCGGGTGGTAGCGGTGGCCGTGGCGATCAACAAGGGGCAGGTGCTGCAGTTTCCCCGGGCGGTCGGGGTGGTCTCGGTGGGCAATCCTGAGGTCGCCGACATCGTGGTGATGGGCTCCCGCCAGCTCTATGTGCTGGGCAAGTCCACCGGCACCACCAACGTGGTGCTCTGGGATCGCTCGGAGAACGTCGAGGGCACCCTCAACGTCACCGTGACCCACGACCTGGAGACGCTGAAGAGCAGCCTGCATGACCTGCTGCCCGGCGAGAACATCCAGGTGCGCTCGGCCCAGGAGGGGATCGTGCTCAGCGGCGAGGTCTCCAGCGCCGAGCGGCTGGAGACCGCGCTGCGCCTGGCCAACCGTTTCGGCGGTGGGGGCGAGGAGGCCGTACTCAACCTGATGCAGGTGGGCGGCGCCCAGCAGGTGATGCTCGACGTCAAGGTGGCTGAGGTGTCGCGCTCGCTGGTCAAGCGCCTGGAGGCCAACTTCAACGTCTTCAACGTCGGCTCCTCGGCGCTGCGCATCGGCGGCGTCAGCGGTGGGGCCAGCTTCCCGGACGCCGTCTTCGAGGGGGGGGATGGCCTGGGCGGCCGGATTCCGGTATTCGGCGGCGGCTCGCCCATCGGCCCCGTCGTCGATGAGTTTGCACCGGCCACCGCCACCATCGCGGACACCGGCATCTTCGCCAGCTACCAGCGTAGCGACTACCTGCTCAACCTGGTGCTGGATGCGGCCAGTACCGAAGGGGTGGCCAAGATCCTAGCCGAGCCCAACCTCACCACCCTGACCGGGCAGCCGGCCCAGTTCCTCGCCGGGGGCGAGTTCCCCATTCCCGTGCCCCAGGGCGACGGCCAGGTGGCCATCGATCACAAGGAGTTCGGCGTGGGGCTCGGCTTCCTGCCGGTGGTGCTCGATTCCGGCACCATCAACCTCAAGGTGGACGTCTCGGTCTCCGACCTGGTGTCGGCCAACAGCCTGCAGGTCGGCGTGGGCAGCGGGGTAGCCACGCAGTTCTTCGTGCCGGCGCTGACCAAGCGCAGCGCCAGTTCCACCGTGGAACTGGCCAGCGGCCAGACCATCGCCATCGCCGGCATGCTCAACGAGAGCCTGCGCGAGAACGTCTCCAAGCTGCCGGGCCTGGGCGAGGTACCGGTGCTGGGGGCGCTGTTCCGCAGCCAGGAGTTCATCAAGGAGCAGACCGAGCTGGTGATCTTCGTCACCCCGCGGCTCGCCCGCTCCTTCGCGCCGGAACAGGTACGGCTGCCCACCGGCTCCTTCGTGCCGCCCAACGACCTGGAGTTCTACCTGCTGGGCAGCTTCCGGTCTCTCGCCGAGCGCGACGACCCCCGGCCGCGACCCACCAGCTTCGACCTGGAGCTGATGTCGAGCCGCCCGGAGGGCGGGACCGAAGGCCGATTCGGCCATGACCTCTGATGGCTCAATGCCTTCGCTGCAACCATTCGGGAGAGCGCACCATGTTCCGTCCACACACACACCGCCCTGGTTTCCATCCCATGCCTGCACAGAGGGCATCGTTGGCCGGGCTACCCAGTGGCCGTTGGCTGCTGGCAATCGTCACGGTCCTGGTTCTGGCCGGCTGCGTGGCGCCGAGGCCCGGCGCCGACCTGCCGCCCTTCGGCGACAGCGTGCACCACACCAAGGCACTGCAGACCTATGAACCCGGCGACGAGGTGCCGCCGCTGCATGGCGCCAAGGCGATGGAGGCCATGCAGGGCTATCGCCAGCCGGTCGGCGGTAGTGGTCAGGCGCCGAGCAGCTCGATGCCCTGATGGCGTGCCGGTCGATGACCAGGACTTTCGATGAAAAGCAGGTGATGCAATGCGTAAACGGCTCGAAATACTACTGGCGGGAAGGGCCCGGGAGGAGTTGCAGGCTCTGGAGTCGCTGCTGCGCAGCCAGGCGGATATCCAGGTGAGCTCCCGGCTGTTGGTCAATGGCTGCGTCGATCCCCTCGAAGGCGTCTCGCCCCTGCCCGATGCCCTGATACTGCTGGTCGGCGAGCGCTGGGAGGCCGAGCTGACGACGCTGTGCGAGCGCTCGGCCGGCGAGCGCCCGCCGCTGCTGGTGGTGGGGCCCAGGGGCAACGTGGAACTGATTCGCCTGGCCATGCGCGCCGGCGCCCGGGACTTCTTCTCGCCGCCCATCGACGATGGCGAGATCCTGCAGTTCCTGCGGGAACTCGCCCGCGACCGCCGACAGGAGCCCGGCCGAGTGGCGCGCACCATCGCGGTGATCAATGCCAAGGGGGGCTCGGGGGCCAGCCTGGTGGCAGCCAACCTGGCCCATCGTATGGCCAAGCAGGGGCGCGGCACCGTGCTGGTGGACATGGACGTGCAGTTCGGCTCGCTGCCGCTCTACTTCAACCTGGTGCCGGACCACGGCCTGGTGCGGGCGCTGGAATCGGCCGACGGCCTCGATGCCCTGGCGCTGGAGGCCTACCTGCGACGCCACGAGAGCGGCCTGGGGCTGCTCGCCTCCTCGCCGGGGGATCGCCTGAGCCTGGGGGAGGTGCCCGAAGGCCGGGTCGAGCAGCTGCTGGCGGTGCTCGCCCAGGCCCACGACGAGGTGGTCATCGACCTGCCGCGCTGGATCAACGGCGCCACCGCCTGCGTGCTGGAGCGCGCCGACCACATCCTGGTGGTGATGCAGCAGGGGGTGGCGCACCTGCACGATGCCCAGCGCCTGCGCGACATCCTCCTCCACGAGCTCGGCCTGCTCTCGTCACGGGTCAGCGTGGTGGTCAACCGCTACGACAAGCGCAGCGACATCGACCTCGAGGCCATCGGCGATGCCCTGCCGGGCCTGGTGCTGCACACCCTGCCCAACGACTTCAAGCAGGCCTGCCACAGCATCAATGTGGGCAGCCCGCTGGGCGAGATCGCCCCCAGGTCGCCCCTGACCCGCCAGCTCAAGGCGCTGGCCGAGGCGCTGGACGCACCGCCCCCCGGCGCCGGCGCGCCCCGCAAGCGCTCGCTGCTGGGCTGGGCGCTGCCGGGACGGCATTGAGCGAACAGGGCAAGGCCGGGGAGATGGCTACCGGTTATGGAGCCAGGCAGACATAGCGCCAGGTGGAAATTGAACAAGGCAGATATAGAGAAAGGCGGACATCAAGGAGAGTGGCGATGAACCTGCGAGATCGAATGACCCCTGCCGTAGACGTCGACCCGCGTTCGAGCTGGGGAGGGCGCGAGCCCGGCCGGCTCTCCCAGGCCGAGCAGGAGTACAAACAGCGGCTGTTCCGTCAACTGGTCAAGGTGATGGACCTGACCCTGCTCAGCACCCTGGAGGAGCGCGAGGCGCGGTCGCAGGTGCAGCAGGTGTGCGAGTCGCTGATGAGCAAGGAGACGCTGCCCTTCAACGCCGTCCTGCGCCAGCGCATCGTCACCGAGCTGCAGGACGAGGTACTGGGGCTGGGGCCGCTGGAGACGCTGCTGGCGGACAAGACGGTATCGGACATCCTGGTCAACGGCGCCACGCCTATCTACGTGGAGCGCCGCGGCAAGCTGGAGCAGACCGAGCTGCGCTTCGACAGCGACGCCCACCTGATGACCATCATCGACCGTATCGTCTCCAGCGTCGGGCGGCGCATCGACGAGTCCTCGCCCATGGTGGACGCGCGACTCAAGGACGGCTCGCGGGTCAACGCGGTGATTGCGCCGCTGGCCATCGACGGCCCCATGCTGTCGATCCGCCGCTTCGCGGTCGAGCGCCTGGGGGTGGAGAGCCTGGTCGAGTACGGCAGCCTCTCGCCGGAGATCGCCCGGCTGATGGAGAAGGTGGTCAAGGCGCGGCTCAACGTGCTGGTCTCCGGCGGCACCGGCGCCGGCAAGACCACCCTGCTCAACGTGCTGTCGGGCTTCATCCCCGCCGACGAGCGCATCGTCACCATCGAGGACTCGGCGGAGCTGCAGCTGCAGCAGCCCCACGTGGGGCGCCTGGAGACCCGGCCGCCCAATATCGAGGGCAAGGGCGAGGTGAGCCAGCGCGACCTGGTGCGCAACAGCCTGCGCATGCGCCCCGACCGCATCGTGGTCGGCGAGGTGCGCGGTGGCGAGGCCTTCGACATGCTGCAGGCCATGAACACCGGCCACGACGGCTCGCTGACCACCATCCACGCCAACACCCCCCGCGATGCCCTGACGCGCATCGAGAACATGGTGGCAATGAGCGGCTACCAGTTGCCGGCCCAGGCGCTGCGCTCGCAGATCGCCTCGGCCATCGACGTGGTGGTGCAGATCGAGCGCCAGGAGGACGGCGTGCGCCGCCTGGTCAGCGTGCAGGAGGTCAACGGCCAGGAGGGTGAGATCATCACCATGTCGGAGATCTTCCGCTTCGAGCGCGAGGGCATGGACGCCGAGGGCAAGGTGGTCGGGCGCTACCTGGCCACCGGGGTGGTGCCCGGATTCCATGACCACCTCAAGCGCCGCGGGCTCGATCCGGGCCTGGAGATCTTCCAGAACAGCGGAGGGCAGCGGTCATGGATCTGATCGGCCTGGAGATACAGCTCTCCGACGAGGTGATCGTCATCGGCATGGTCTTCATCGCCGCCTTCCTGCTGGTGCAGAGTTTCCTGGTGCCGGCCTTCGGCGAGAACCGCCAGGCCCAGAAGCGTCTCAAGAAGCGCCTGAGGGCGATCTCCGCCGAGGCGGAGCGCAGTGGGGTTTCTCTGGTGCAGCGCAAGTATCTGCGCAAGCTATCGCCCCTGGAGCGAGTGCTTGAAAGGCTGCCCGGTATGGAGCGCGTGCACCAGCTCATCGAGCAGGCAGGGCAGGAGACGCCGGCCTACCGGGTGGTGCTCTATTCGGTTTGCCTGGGTGGGATCACTGGCGTTGCAGGTCACCAGCTGCTGCCCCAGCCGTTACTGGGCGTATTGTTGGGAGTATGCGTTGGGGCCTTTCCCTTCCTGCGCCTGATGCGGGCGCGCAAGCGGCGCCTAGCCCGTTTCGAGGAGCAGTTGCCCGACGCCCTGATCATCATGGCCCGGGCGCTGCGCGCTGGCCACCCCTTCAGCGATGCCATGCACCTGGTGGCCGAGGAGATGGCCGAGCCCATCGCCGGCGAGATCCGCACCACCTTCATGGAGATCAACTACGGCGGCGACGTGCGCGGCGCCATGCTCGGCCTGCTGCGGCGGGTGCAGAGCGTGACGGTAATGATATTCGTCACCTCGGTGCTGATCCAGAAGGAAACCGGCGGCAACCTCGCCGAGCTGCTCGATGGCCTGGCCGCCGTGGTGCGCGATCGCTTCCGCTTCCAGCGCAAGGTGCGCACGCTCTCGGCGGAAGGGAGAATGGCAGCATGGATTCTTTCACTTATGCCGTTTGTGTTAGCGGGGATTCTAACATTAGTTAACGCTGAATTTTTGCCGATGTTAACAAAAGATCCTTTGGGGAGGCATCTGGTGGTGGTGGCCTTCGTGATGGTCGTCATCGGGATTCTATGGCTGCGCAAGATCGTGCGTATCGAGGTCTGAGGAGGATATGACATGGAAAGCGTGATGGTGTGGCTGGCGCCGTTGGGTGAACTGCTCGGTGACCCCCAGGCGATACAGTTGGGCTTTGCTGCCATGATGGGCCTGGCGATCTTTGCGCTGTTGATCGCCGTGATGCTGGTGGTGATGGGGGTCTCCGACCCTCTGCGTCGGCGCCTGCGAGGTCTGGAGGCCAGTGCCACCGGTAACGGCGCGGCCGGGGATTCGGGCCTGGGGCAGTGGCTGGGGCCCATGGGCGAGCGCCTGGTGCCTACCGAAGAGGAGGCCAGGAGTCGCATCGCCCGGGATATGCGCCGCGCCGGCAAGCGCTCGTCGGCAGCGGTCAATATCTTCTTCGGCATTCGCCTGTTGCTCACCGTGGTTCCCCCCCTGCTGCTACTGATTCTGGTGGTCCCCTTCGTGCGCCTCGATCCGGTAATTAGCATCTTGCTGGTGGTTTCCGCCGCCCTCGCTGGCTACCTGCTGCCACGTTTCTGGCTGGAGCGGACGATCAAGCGGCGCACGAAGATGGTTAGTCGCGGCCTGCCGGATGCGCTCGACCTGCTGGTGGTGTGCAGCGAAGCGGGCCTGGGCCTGGGTGCAGCCATCCAGCGGGTCGCCCGCGACCTTGAGATCAGTCACCCGGAGCTGGCCGAGGAGCTGCACCTGTTCGGCCTGCAGACCCAGGCCGGCATGGACAACAAGGCCGCCCTGCGCGACCTGGAGGAGCGCACCGGTGTGGATGATATTCGCGGCCTGGTCACCACCCTGCTGCAGAGCATGCGCTTCGGTACCAGCATCGCCCTGACCTTGCGGCTTTTCGCCGTAGAGCTGCGCGACAAGCGCACCCAACAAGCCGAGGAGCGGGCGGCCAAGGTCAGCACCAAGATGCTCTTTCCCTTGATCTTCTGCATCTTGCCTAGCTTTTTTCTGGTGACACTGGGTCCACCCATTTTGGGAGTGATCGATGCGTTCTCAAACACGCCACTTAATCAATAGACAAGCCAGAGGCCGCCAACCAGATGGTCGTCGTAACACCTACTGATACTGAAAGGGAGTTACTGTCATGTTGACAAGAAGAAACGTAACCGCCAGTACGACCTTGATCCTGATCCTGATCCTGGGCCTTGGTGGCTGTGCGACCAACGCCCAGCAGCAGGCCGGCTCGGACCCCTATGCGTCCCTGGGCAGCGGGGGATCTTCGGTCGAGTACGGCACGGCCTTCCCGGTCGCCTCGCCGGAGGAGGCCTATCGCAACGGCAATGCCGCCCTGCGCGCCGGCGACCCGGACCGGGCGCTGTTCGAGTACCTGCGTGGGCTGCGCATGGAGAAGCGACCCAAGGCCGACCCGCTCTACAGCATCGGCATCATCCATCATGGCCGCGGCAACCACGACCTGGCCGAGAAGGCCTATCGCTGGGCACTGGAGATCGATGCCAACCACCTGGGGGCGAGTACCGCCCTGGGGGTCGCCCTGCTCGAGCAGCGCGACTTCGAAGGGGCCCGGCAGCACCTCGAGCCGCTGGTCGTGCGGGGCAAGGCCCCCTGGCAGGCCTACAACGCCCTGGGGGTGATCGCCGACATGAGCGGCGAGCATGGTCAGGCCCAATCCCACTTCGAGAAGGCGCTGGAGATCGCCCCCGGCACGCCACGGGTGCTCAACAACCTGGGCTACTCGCGCTACCTGGCCGGCGACTGGCCGGGGGCACGCCAGGCGCTGCGCCGTGCGGTGAGCGCCAACCCCAACTATGAGCTGGCCTGGCGCAACCTGGGGCTGGTCTATGCCCGGGAAGGCGACCACGAGACGGCCATCGAGGCCGTGGCCCGCAACGGCGATCGTTCCAAGGCCTACAACGACATCGGCTATATCTCGATGCTCGAGGGACGCTACCAGGATGCCATGGGGTTCTTCCACGAAGCCATGCGACTGTCACCGGCCTACTACGTTACAGCCAGCGAGAATGCCCGCAACCTCGATAGCCTGTTACGGCGTAATGGTAGTCCAGCGGCCAACTAATACCTCTTCGGGGAGGGGCGGCCATGAACGGGCATAGAGGGAGAAGGGTATGAAGCAACTACGCTCATTGCACAGGCAAAAAGGGGCTGAGGTGGTGGAATTTGCCCTCACGGCAGTCCTGTTGTTCATTCTGCTGTTCGGCATCATCGAGTTCAGTGTCGCCTTCTATGACAAGGCAATAGTGACCAATGCCAGCCGGGAAGGGGCGAGGTCCGGCATCCTCTTTCGGCCTGACCCTCGGGATATAGCAGCCGAAGATGACGCTATCGAGCAAGCTGTTCGTGACTATGCAGAGCAGTACCTGATCTCCCTGGGTGGTCCCGCCGAGATGGATATCACTATCGAGCGTACCGATCCCAATATGCCACCGGGGAGCGAGGTCACCGTTACTGTCGACTATCCCTACCAGTTCCTCATCTTGCCAGGCTTTGTTGGCACCTTGGGTAACTTGATCGAGATTCAGGCTGTAACCAGAATGCGGGCGGAATAGCGATGAATATTCACAAGACTAAAATAGCTAGGCAGCGTTGGGGAACGAGGAATCGGCAACAAGGGGTATCGGTTGTTCTGGTTACTGTTTCCTTGGTTATTCTGCTGGGCTTTATGGCTATGGCAGTGGACGGGGGCAACCTCTTCGTAGCCAGAAACGAGTTGCACAACGCCGCCGATGCCGGCTCCCTGGCCGGTGCCCGGTTTCTCTATCTGGAAGACGGAAGCGAGGTCAACGACGGCAGCAAGCCCTATGACGGCATAAATTATAAGAGTGCGAATGCATGGGCCACTGAGGCCGCCCAGGCCAACGATAGCCAGAATACTTCGTCGGAGGTGATCAGTGCGCTGCGCGGTCACTGGAGCTTCGCCAACCGTACCTTTACCCCCGACGACTCCCTGACCCCGGTGAATCTGTCCGAGAAGTCGACGGCAGAGCTCGACCAGTACGACCCCTTCGAGCCCTTCATCAATGCGGTGGAGGTGGTCACGGCCCGCCAGCAGACACCGGTGGAAACATTCTTTGCCCGTGTTTTGGGAATTGATAATGTTGACGTCTTGGCTCACTCGGTGGCCTATATCGGCTTTGCCGGCACGCTGCGTCCCTTCGACGTGGATCAGCCGATCGCGCTATGCAAGCAGGCACTCCAGGATCCGGATGGCAACTTCTCCTGCAACATGGGCCGCTTCATTCCCGACGGTGACCAGACCGGTGGCTGGACCAACTTCGAGCACGACCAGAATGGGGCCACCAATGCCAACGAGTTGCGGGATCTGGTAGAGGGCGATGGCAACGAGAACGAGATGTACTTTGGTGAGGATATCGCCACCAACAACGGCCAGGTCCAGTCCGCATTTCAGGCATTCTATGACCGCTGGGTAGACGAGACCAGCCGGGAAACGACCTGGACCCTGACCCTGCCGGTGATCGACTGCGAGGATGGCGTGGCGCCGAGTAACCGACTGGTGGGAACCGTGACGGTGCATATCGTGTGGGCCGTCAGCAACGCCCAGGAGAACAAGATCGACGAGTTCGCTCCCGAGCGAATGGGCCTGGAGGCTGATGCCGAAGGCGTGGAATGGCCCGGTGACTGGGAGAACGCCAGTACCGATGGCGAGGCGCGCTGGGACGACTTCGTCGATCACTTCTCGCTGCGGAGCGAGGATGACACGCCGGCCGACTGGCGCAAGATGAGTATCTACTTCCTGCCGAGCTGCGACTATCACGAACCCAAGGGTCAGACGGGAGGGGAGAACTTCGGCATCCTGGCGCGAATACCCGTCCTGGTGGACTAGCCGCCCGAGCCCCCTTGGCGCTGGCCGACTGCCTTGCAGCCAGCGCCCTTTTTATTATGTGCTTCGCCAACTGGCGTCGAACTGCGGGAAAGCCCAGCTTGTATGTTGGAAGTGACCGGACAAGGGTGGGGATCTATCCCCTGTGGGAGCCCCGCAAAGCGGATGTCGAGAGACCGTGGCGGTATTCAACGTGCCAGGCAGGGGGCGTGTTGCCGCATCATGGCGAGACGACCGTCGAGACTCTCGACATGGTGGTGGACGCCATGGTCGGTGATGGGCTGAAACTGGCCATACTGGACGGTCAGCGTATGGCGATAGGCGGTCGGCGTCTGGCCGACGTGCTTCTGGAAGGTGCGGGTGAAGTAGGAGAGATCGCGAAAGCCGACGCTGAAGCAGACGTCGGTGACCGATACCCTGGGGTTGGCCAGCAGGCGCTGCGCCTCGGAGATGCGGCGCCGGAGCAGGAATTCCTGGAAGGTGGTGCCGGTGAGCTTCCTGAACAGCCGGCTGAGCTGGAAGGCGCTGAGACCACAGCGCGCCGCCACGTCGGCCTGGGCGATCTTCTGGTGCAGGTGCTGCTCGATGAAGGTGATGGCCAGGTCGAGGCGCGCGTGCTGGTCGCCGGGCGCCGGGAAGCGGATGCGTGCCTCCGGCGGGATCTGGTTGCTCACCTCCATGGCTTTCCGGGTACTGCCGGCGGTGCGCTCGGGCAGCCTCAGGTCGTGGAGGGTGTCCACGACCTCCATGAACCTGGCCAGGTCCACGGGGTGCACGAAATAGTCCCACACCCGGGTGCGGAAGGCCCAGACCGCCAGGCTTTCCGAATGGGCCTGGGTCACCATCAGCAGCGGCACCGAGGCGACACGCTGCTTGGCCTGACGCAGGTCCGCCAGCCCCTGGAGGTCGGGGTAGTCGAACTGGAAGCAGGCCGCAATGGGCGGCTGGTTCGTCATGATCGGGATCGGGTCCTGGCCAGCGCCGACGAGTCTGACGTCATACCCCCTTTGCACCAGGGCCCGGTGGTAGTCCTTCTCGTGAGTTTCCTGGAGATCGCGAACCACAACTAGCACGTAGTCATGAGCCTGCATGACGAAGTTCCCCCTTGTGCCCCTACCTGCCGTTACATCCGCTGCCCTTGTTATCACCAAGGCACGCGTTCTTATAACGTTATGTACTGCTTGCGCTCGGTACACCCTGTTTTCGTCTCATTGTAGCTTTGTGTTTCAAGTTGTGTGCTTTTATTTATTAATGCCAGGAGGTAAATAACTGGGGCTCAAGGGATGAGATACCTCATGCTGATGGGGGAAACGAACCCGATGGGATGTTTGCGGCATGATCCCGAGATCGCCACCAGCGCCGTCCGGCGGCCTCGGGCAGGCGACCGAGAACGCTTGCCACAGGCACCACACCATTCTGGTAGAATCGCCGGCCTTTGTGTCGAGAGCGATGGTGTTGCCCTATGCGCCCCCAACCCGATGTCGTGGTGATCGGTGCCGGTGCCGCCGGCCTGATGTGCGCGCTGACCGCCGGCTATGCCGGGCGGCGCGTGCTGGTGCTGGATCACGCCAACAAGGCCGGCAAGAAGATCCTGATGTCCGGCGGCGGGCGCTGCAACTTCACCAACCTGGCCACCGGCCCCGCCAATTTCTTCTCCGCCAACCCGCACTTCTGCATTTCGGCGCTGAAGCGCTATCGTCCCGAGCACTTCGTCGAGCTGGTCGAGCGCCACGGCGTCGAGTACGTGGAGAAGGCACCGGGCCAGCTGTTCTGTGCCCACTCGGCCAAGGAGCTGCTCGGCGTGCTGCTCACCGAGTGCGACTGGGCCGGGGTGGATATCCGCCTCGGGACCACCGTCGTAGAGATCGAGAGGGTGGCTGAGGGCATGCGGCTCGAGACCTCGATCGGACGCATCGACACCGGTGCTGTGGTGGTGGCCACCGGGGGCCTGTCGGTTCCCACCATGGGGGCCTCCGGCTTCGGCTACGACGTGGCGCGCCGATTCGGCCTCGCGGTCACCGAGACGCGCCCGGCCCTGGTGCCCTTCACCCTCACCTCGCACTGGAAGGAGCGGGCCTCCGCCCTGGCCGGTGTCTCATGCGAGGTGAGCGTGCGGACACTGCGCGACGGCGAGCCGCGGGGGCACTATGCCGAGCCGATGCTGTTCACCCACCGCGGCCTCTCGGGGCCGGCCATGCTGCAGATCTCGAGCTTCTGGGAACCCGGCGACGAGCTGGCCATCGACCTGCTGCCCGGCCTCGATGCCTTCGAGGCGCTGACGGTGGCGCGCCGCGACACTCCCAGGCGGCAGCTCTCCAGCTGGCTCGCCGAACGGTTTCCCAGGCGGTTGGCCCAGGCGCTCGTCGAGTGGCATGGCGGCGACGGCATACTCGCCGAACGCTCCAATGCCGAGCTTGCCGCCTGGGCCGCGCGCCTCGGCGACTGGCGCCTCAAGCCCGCCGGCACCGAGGGTTGGCGCACCGCCGAGGTGACCCTGGGCGGGGTCGATACCCGGACGATCTCGTCGAAGACCTTCGCCGTCGACGGCCTGCCGCCGCTGCGCTTCATCGGCGAGGTGCTCGACGTCACCGGCGAACTCGGTGGCTACAACTTCCAGTGGGCCTGGGCTAGCGGTGTCGCCTGCGGCAATTCCCTGTAGGGAAGAGGGCGCTGTTCTATGCTCTCTATGGAGATTCCGATCGCCGCGGGAGCTGAGTCATGAGCATGATTTCCGTCCATCACGAGCCGGGGGTCGACGAGACCCCGTTCGCCGAGCGCGTCGTGGAGGAAGCGGTACGACAGGCCGAGGTCCTCGGCTGGGAGGCGGTACGCCTGACCGAGGTGGCGGCCCGACTCGAGGTGCCGGTGAGCCGCGTGCTCGCCGAGTACCGGGATCTCGATGCGGTAGCCAATGCCTGGTTCCAGCGTGGCTGGCTGGCGATGCTGGCCGAGAAGCCCGAGGGCTTTGCCCGTTGGCCGGAGCGGGCACGCCTGGAGCACTGCCTGCTGGCCTGGTTCGGCGCCTTCGCCGGCCACCGCCGGGTCACCGTGGAGATGCTGCGCACCAAGGCCCATCTGCCCCACCTGCATACCTGGGTGCCGATGGTCTTCGACCTGTCGCGCACCATCCAGTGGTTGCGCGAGGCGGCAGGCCTCGAGGCTCGCTACGGTACCCGTCGCGCCCAGCTCGAGGAGATGGCCCTGACGGCCCTGTTCATGGCCGCCCTGGCGGTGTGGTCCCGCGATCACAGCGACAACCAGACCCGGACCCGGCACTTCATCGAGAAACGGCTGAGCCGAGGCGATGGCTGGATGAAGTGGGTGCCGGGGGGAGGGCGTGGGAGGGCCACGGCTGCCGCGACGCTCTAGATACCATCGCTCGCCGACTTTTCAGACAGTGCCTGGCGGCATGACCCGGGTGGTGGTTCAGAGGAAGCGGCCGCCGGACGCGATGGCCACGGTGACGAGCCCCAGGATCAGGTTGATGCGATCAGGCGTCAGCGCAGCAGGCGCCGCACGCGCCTGAACAGCAGGGCGCCGGCCGCCAGGCGCCTGGCCACCCGCAGCACCGAGTGGGGATGACGAGAGCCCTTCAGCAGCAGCATGCCCCCCACCGTATAGAGCGGTACCTTGAAGCGCATCAGGGCGCGCCAGCCGTCGTCGATGGGGCGGCTGGCCTCGCGCCAGCGGCTGGCCTCGACCAGGATGTCGATGCGCTGCTGTTCGATGGTGGCTTCCAGATGCGCCTTGCGTTCGACACGGTCGAGGGCGGTATCGGTTCGTCGGGCCGGGAGACGGGACGCGCGGGTCTCAGTCATGGCGTGAGCGCTCTACCAGCTCGCGGTCGGTGGCCAGGTGCTTGAGCGTGCTCACGAGCAGGGTCCGGCGACGGGCCAACTGGCGCACCCACAACGCGAGCGCGGCACCGCTGCCGAGCAGTACCAGCGCACTGACACCGATGGCGACCAGCCGGTGGCTGTCCCAGAACATCACCACCACCAGCAGGGTCAGGACGGCGAGACCGAGCAGCAGCAGCAGCAGGCTCAGCCCGGCGAGCAGCAGCAGGGTGACGAGCCGGGCGCGCTCCTCCTCGATTTCCAGGACGGCGAGACGTAGCCGCGTCTCACCGGTGGCCAGCAGGCTACCCAGCAGGCGCTTGCCGGCGGTGAACAGTCGCTGTGCCGGTCCCTGGCTCTCGGCCATCAGCGACGTCCGATCAGCATGCCGATGACGACCCCCATCGCGGCGCCGATGCCGATGCTGGTCCAGGGGTTGTCATGCACGTAGCGATCGCAGGCATCGGCCTGGTGGGTGAGGGTGTCGCGGGTCTCACCATACAACCGTTCGCCGCGGGCCTCGAGACGGTCGCGGGTATCCCTGAGGCGCTTCTCGGCACGTTCGCGCAGCTCCTTGATGTTGCTGCGGGAGTCGTCGGCGGTGGCGTTGACCAACTCCTCGATGGTCTGGGTCAGGTGATGCAGGTCTTCCTTGAGCTGCTGGGCAGACTCATGGGTGTGGGAGGTTCGGCTTGCCATCTGGGTCTTCCTCTGACGGTTAATGACAGGCTCAGCATAGCAGTCGCCGGGGTGACTTCAATACGTCCGGCCATGTTCTACAAGCCGTCGCCACCGATTCACCCGCCGGTGTCAGCGGCTCATGCCGCTGCCGGAGAACAGCGGGTTGAGGCTGAAGCCGATGCCCAGGCGATGAGAGCGTTCGTCGTAGTCGATCATGCTCTCGCCGAAGCCGTAGTAATACTGGAGATGCCCGCGGATGTTGCCGAACAGCGGCCAGGAGTAGTCGAGCTGAGTGCCCATGTTGCCGGCACTGGGGTTGCCTCGCCACAGCAGGCTCAGTTCCTGGTCGCCGAAACGACGGGCGAGGGTGACATCGCCGTAGCCCATGTAGCGCTCGATGTCGGGGTTGTCGTCGTCGCCTTCGGATTCGGGGACTCGCCAATGGGGCGCCAGGCTGAATGCCCAGTCGCCGTTGATGAAGGTCGATTCCAGGATCACCCGGTTCCAGCTGCGAGACTGGTCACCGGAGCGACCGTTGGACTGGTGGTTGAAGGCCACCCGGTTGTTGATGTTGGTCCAGCCGAGCAGCGACCAGCGGTTGTCGAAGTCCAGGAAGACCTCGGGTTCGAAGTTGGTCTCGCGGAAGGGCGCGGAGTTGTCGGCATTGTAGGCCTGCCACCAGCTGCGCTGGGTGTAGGCGAAGTAGAGGTCGCCATTGTCAACGAACAGGTCCTCGGCCAGGTTGAACTTGGCACTGAACTGGAACTTCACCTCGGCGCGATCCGGAGAGCTGTCGCCGCCGTCGAAGCCCTCGCCGTTGGGGTTGCGGTTGTAGCTCAGCGGC
This sequence comes from Halomonas kalidii, assembly GCF_030010475.1. NCBI lineage: Bacteria > Pseudomonadati > Pseudomonadota > Gammaproteobacteria > Oceanospirillales > Halomonadaceae > Halomonas > Halomonas kalidii. The sequence continues at coordinate 131,327 of NZ_JASCQN010000052.1, forward strand.
AGCAGGTAGTTGCGTCGGTGCGTGGTGATGGCGTAGGGGTTGAGTGAGGATTCCCGCTCGAGCTGGCGACGCTCCTCCACCTCTTCGAGGTCTTGTTCTATCTCGGCGGAGAGCAGCTCTTCCGGGTCGGAAGCCTCGCCCTGGGCCTGCCGCTCATCCGCGGCCAGTTGCTGGCGCAGCGACTCGAGTTCGTTGTTCAGGGCGTCGATGCGCGATTCGATGGCAGTCCGCTCGTCGACGGTGAGACCTGCTTCCTCGGCCAGGGCCATGGTGGCTGGCCCCATCAGCAGCAGTGGCAGGGCGAGCAGTGAGACTGAACGAGGAGGAATCATGACGTCGGCGACCGTGTAGACATGTGACCGTCGTTCTACCACGCCGGGGGGGCAAGTCAACCGTGGCGATGCGACGACGTCGCTGTCTCCGCGTGGCGACGGCATTGCCTTGCCGCGCCGGGAGGTCGAGAATTGGGCCTAGGAGCCTGTCGGACTTAACGCTGATCTGCTACGAAACCCGGGCTTTCGGCCAATTTCATTCGATCTGATTCGTTAAATAGCGCGCTATTCGCCTCATCAGATCGATAAACTTGTCTCGAAATCCGTCTTTCTCGCGACGATCGGTCAAATCCGACAGGCTCCTAGCGGCCGGTTTGGCCAGGATTCTGCCCAAGGGAGTCAGTGATCAGGATGCGACGTGAACGAGGCTTCCGGGGATGGGGCCGTATTGGGCCGGCCATGGCTGGCTGGGTGATCCTGCTGCTGCTGGGCCTGGTGCTCGAGGCACACGCCAACGAGTCGCTGCCGGAACGAGCCGTGGTGGAAGAGCGGCTCGCGGCGTTGCAGCCCGAGGAGGGCGAGACGCTCAGCGATGCCGACCAGCGTCGCACCGAGATGCTCGAGGCGGTCCTGGAGGGGCTGGAGCAGCTGGCCGAGACCGAGGAGCGCCTGCAGGCCCTGGAGGAGCGGGTGGAGCAGGCGCCGGCCGAGCTGCTGCGCCTGCAGCGTGAGCTGCGTGAGGAGGAGGAGGCGGCGGCGGCACTTTCCGCTACCGGCCTGGACGATGAGCCCCTGGAAGAGCTCGAATATCGCCAGCAGGAGGCGGTGCTCGAGCTGCAGCAGTTGCAGGATCGTCTCGCCGAGGTCAACTCCCAGCTGCTCTCCGCCCAGACCCTGCCCGAGCGGGCCCAGCAGGCGATTGCCGAGGCGATGCAGGCCGTCGAGCAGGCGCGCCGCTCGCTGGACGAGCTGGAGGTGCGGGAGCTGGCCGAGGATGATCCACGGCTCTGGCGGCAACGGGTCGAGCGACGTCTGGCGGAGCAGACCCTGCGCCTGCACCAGCGTGAGCTGGGCACCAACACCCGCTTGCGCGAGCTCGCCCAGCAGCGGCGCGACCTCTTGACGCAGCAGGTCGCACGCCAGGAGACCGAGCTGGCGCTGCTGCAGAGCGTCATCGAGCGCAAGCGCAGGCTCGCCTCGGAGCAGGCCATCGCCGATGCCGCGCGGGACAATCCGCTGCTCGAGGCCGGACATCCCGTGCTGGAGCGGGCCCAGCAGCTCAACCGGGACCTGAGTCTGGAGCTGCTGCGCGCCAACGATCGCAACAACAGCCTGGTGCGGGACAGCCTGGCGACCCGCAGCCAGCTCGACCATGTGCGCCAGTTGCAGCGCAGCCTCAACGAGCAGATCGAGGCGATCCGCGGCAGCCTGCTGCTGTCGCGGATCCTGCGCGAGCAGCGCCGCTCGCTGCCCCAGGTGGATGCCCGCCGCGACCTCCAGGACGAGATCGCCGACCTGCGCCTGCGCCAGTTCGACCTGGTCCGCCAGCGCGACGCGCTGCGCCAGGGCGAGCGGCTGGCCAACCAGCGTCTGGAGGAGGCGGGCGTCGAGGTCAGTCCCGCCCTGGTCGAGTCGCTGCAGGGCCTCTACCAGTCGCGTCGCGAGCTGGTCGACCAGCTCGAGCAGTCCTACGGCAATCTGCTAAGCACCGCCATCGAGCTGCAGCTCAACCAGCAGCAGTTGCTGGAAACCTCCCGGGAGCTGCGCACCACCATCGACGAGCAGCTGTTCTGGATCGCCAACACACGACCGCTGGATCTGTCGTGGCTTCGCCAGTTGCCCTCGCACCTGCTCACCGAATGGGAGGAGGGCGAATGGCGCGAGGTGCTGCCGGTGCACTGGCGCATGCCCGGCGCCGAGGCCCTGCTCGGCGTGCCCTTCCTGCTGGCGGTGGCCGTGTTGCTGTGGTGTCGCCGGCGCATCCAGGCCCGGCTCGCCGTGCTGCACGAGCAGATCGGGCGGTTGCGCAGCGACAGCCAGGGGCACACGCCCCAGGCTGTGGCGCTCAACGCCCTGCTGGCGCTTCCCGGCCCGCTGGCTCTGGCCGGTGCGGGGGTGGCCCTGGTGGCGGGTGGCCATGGTATCGCCGTGGGTCTCGGCCAGGCCTTCTGGCACCTGTCGCTGGCCTGGGGCGTGATCGCCTGGTCGCGACGCCTGCTGGTGAGGGATGGCGTGGCCACCAAGCACTTCTACTGGCCGGCCGGCTACGTCGCCCGGTTGCGCTGGCTGCTGCTGTGGTTGGGGGTGGCGCTGGTGCCGGTGCTGCTGATCTCGACCCTGGCACGGGACGGCGATATCAGCCTGACGCTGCGCCCCCTGGCGCTGGGGCTGCTGCTCGGCGGCCTGGTGGCCATGTGCGTGCTGCAGGCGCGGCTGATCCTTGCCCATGCGCCCTTCTTCGGGGTCAAGCTGTTTCGGCTGATCCTCGGCCTGGCCATGGCCGGGATCCCGCTGGTCTTCATCGGCTTGATCGTCGCCGGCTACGAGTACACGGCGCTGAGCCTGGTGGGGCGCTTCGTGATCACCCTCTACCTGCTGGGCATGTGGATACTGGTCGAGTCCACCGTGGTTCGGGGGCTGGCAGTGGCGGCGCGTCGCCTCGCCTTCCGGCGCGCCCTGGCACGGCGCCGTGCCCAGGTGCAGGAGGGGGCCGAGGGCGGGCTCGAGGTGGTGGAGGAGCCACCGCTGGACATGGAGCAGATCAACCAGCAGTCGCTGCGGCTGTCCAAGCTGATCCTGCTGATCGGTTTCGCGGTGCTGCTCTACCTGGTGTGGTCGGACCTGCTGACGGTGCTGAGCTACCTGGACCAGGTGGCGATCTGGGGCAATGGCGACGGCGAGGACGCCGCCCTGGTCACCAGCACGCTCTCGGTGGCCGATATCTTCACCGCGCTGCTGGTCTTCGCGCTGACCCTGATGATGGCCCGCAACCTGCCGGGGCTGCTCGAGGTGATGGTGCTGTCGCGCCTGGAACTCAAGCAGGGCAGCGCCTATGCCATCACCTCGCTGCTCTCCTACGCCATCGTCGGTACCGGCCTGGTGATGTCCCTGGCGACCCTGGGCGTGGCCTGGAGCCAGCTGCAGTGGCTGGTGGCGGCGATGGGGGTGGGGTTGGGCTTCGGCCTGCAGGAGATCTTCGCCAACTTCGTCTCGGGGCTGATCATCCTCTTCGAGCGGCCGGTGCGGATCGGCGACACCATCACCCTGAGCAACCTCACCGGTACGGTGAGCAAGATTCGCATCCGGGCCACCACGGTCACCGATTTCGACCGCAAGGAGATCATCATCCCCAACAAGACCTTCGTCACCGACCAGCTGATCAACTGGTCGTTGTCGGATACGATCACCCGGGTGGTGCTCACTTATGGGGTCGCCTACGGCTCGGATCACCGCCTGGTGCACCGCCTGCTGCGACTGGCCGCCGACGAGAACCCCCGGGTGCTGGCCGACCCCGAGCCCCAGGTGTTCTTCATGGCCTACGGCGAGAGCACCCTCACTTTCGAGCTGCGCATCTTCGTCAACAGCCTCGGTGACCGGCTCTTCGCCACCGACGAGATCAACTGCCGAGTGGGCGAGCTGTTCGCCGACCACGAGGTCGATATCGCCTTCAACCAGCTCGATGTGTGGCTGCATCGCACCGACGGGACGGTGAAGAAGGTGCAGAGCGCCACGCCCGGCCAGGTGACCGATCCGACCTTCCCGCCGCCCGGGGCCAGGGGCGACCCGGGTGATTTCGACGACGGAGACGGAGGCGATGGCGGGCGCTGAGGTGCGTGAGCGTCGCTGTCAGTCCGCGGCTCCTCGCCGAACGGCGTGGAGCAGGAACTCCCGGTTGCCGTCGCCGCCGAGCAGCGGACTCTCCTGCCAGTGCAGGATGCGGAATCCCTGCTCGAGGCAGCAGCGTCGGATCGCCGCTTCCACTTCGCCGTAGCGTGCCGGCTCGCTGACGATGCCGCGAGCATTGACGCTGCCCGGCCCCACCTCGAACTGCGGCTTGACCAGGCTGAGCAGCTCGCCGTCCCGGGCGAGCAGGGTGGCGAGCTCGGGCAGGATCAGCGTCTGGGAGATGAAGGAGACGTCCATCACCGCGAGCCCCGGCGCCTCGCCCCCCTGAGCGGCGAGTGCCTCGTGTAGCCGGGCATCGCCGGCCATGGCGCGAGCATTCACTCCCTCCAGGCAGGTCACTCGGGGGTCGCCGCGCAGTTCGGAGTCGAGCTGGTCGTGGCCCACCTCCACGCCGATCACGTGACGGGCCCCGAAGCGCAGGGCACAGTCGGTGAAGCCGCCGGTGGATTGGCCCACGTCCAGCACCAGCTTGCCCGCCAGGTCGAGTCCCAGGGCCTCGATCAGCGCCTCCAGCTTGAGTCCGGCCCGCGACACGTAGCGCTCCTCCGGGTCCTCCTCGACCCGCAGTCGCACAGCGTCGGGCAGCTTCTCGCCGGGCTTGGTCAGCACGCGGCCATCGCCGACCAGGCTGACGCGGCCATGACGGATCAGCCGCTGGGCGCGGGTGCGGGAACGGGCCAGGCCCTGGGTGACGAGCAGTTGGTCGAGGCGCGGCATGGTCTCTCCGGCGGCGAGCGTGAAGGCGGGGCAGGATCGGGGCATAGTATGGCATACTGGCTTTATTAGCCGGGTAACAAAAAGGAGCGAGCTTGGAGCAAGCGACGGGATTGGCGCTGGCCAGGTCACTGGCGATCGGTGCCGTCGGTGGACTGATCTTCCACCTGGTCGGGCTGCCGCTGGCCTGGATGCTGGGCCCCCTGGTCGCCAACCTGCTCGTCTCCGCTCGTGGCGTCGATGTGCGGGTGCCGGAGCGACTGCGCGAGGCCTTCCTCGGGGTGCTGGGGTTGGTGCTGGGCAGTCAGGTGACGCCCGAGCTCGCGGCACGGGTGCTGGAGTGGCCGCTGTCGATGGCCCTGCTGCTCGTGGGGGTGGCGGCGTCCACCGCGGCGGCGGCGGCCTGGTATCGGCGCTGCGGCTTCGACTCGGTCAGCGCCTGGTTCGCCTCTGCCCCGGGAGCGATGACGGCGATGATTCTGATGGGCGAGAAGTGCGGCGGTGAGCCGCGACGGATCGCCATCGCCCAGTCCCTGCGGGTGGTGCTGGTGGTGCTGATCCTGCCACCGCTGTTCTGGGCCTATGAGGGCGCAGCCGCAAATGGCGAGCCGGCGGTGCGGACGCTGCAGGATCCGTGGCTGTTGCTGGCGTTGCCGGCGCTGATTCCCCTGGGGCACTTGCTCAAGCTGCCGAGTCCGACCCTGCTGGCACCGCTGGTCTTCACGGCGCTGCTCTCCGGATTCGATATCGCCAGTCTACGACTGCCCGACTGGGGCATGAACCTGATGCTGTGGGTATTGGGCAGTGCCATCGGCTCGCGCTTTCGAGGCCTCTCCTCGGCGCGCCTCGGGCGCTACCTGTTCGAGGCCTTCGTCGCCACCCTGGTGGCGCTGGCGGTGCTGGCGCTGTTCGCCGAGCTGATCCACCGCCTGGTGGGGGTGCCGCGGGACGTGGCCCTGCTGGCGCTGGCCCCGGGGGGGATCGGCGAGATGGCGATCCTGGCCGTGGCGTTGGACCTCGACCCGGTATTCGTCGCCTGCCACCACCTGTTGCGCATGGTGGCACTGATGCTCTTCGCGCCCTTCTGGGCGCGATTCCTGCGGCGCCGCCCGTGATCAGTTCCCGTTGGGCTCCTGGCCGGCATCGGCCTGCAGGCCCGTGGGTGGGATCCGGTCGGCCCCCCAGCTGCGGTGGACGTGGCCGGTGACCCGGTCGAGTTCCTCCTGGGTGATCTGGGCCAGTTCGCCGCGCTCCAGCGGGTCGTAGTGGAAGATGTAGAGGCGCGAGGCGAACTGCTCGAAGGGCAGCGACGACTCGCCGAACCGCTCCCCCTTGCCGGCGGTGCTCACCTTGATGCCGTCGCCCCAGTCCTGGCCGCTGTCGTTGTTGGGGTTGAAGAAGTAGACCCGCATGACGTCGTTCGGGTCCAGCGAGACCCGCAGCACCGTGATGGCGTGCCAGCCGATGAAGCGGGCGGCGCTGTCGGTCACGGCGATGCCCGCCGGCTGCGGGTGGATCAGCGGTTGGTTGCCGTTGTAGTAGGGGTGGTAGCTGGCATAGAAGTGGCGCAGGAAGGTGTCCAGTTCGTGCAGCTGTCCGGTGGCCACGTCGACATTGATGCGGAAGCCCCGGCCCGACCACCAGCCGTGGAATTCCGGGTTCACCCAGCGGTGCGGGTCGCCCTCGCGGCCGATGCAGCGCCGCCCCATCTCGGCATAGATGCGGTCGAGGTGGGGCACCACGATCAGCGACACCGGGTCCAGGTCTATGGGCAGGGTCTGGGCCACGCCGGAGAGGCTCGCCATGGAGGAGAGCGGCATGCCTTCGAAATGCATGATGATCTCGTCGTCACGGGCCGCCCAGGCCACCATCTGCAGCAGGTAGTCGGGGTCGTTGTAGGCCCACATGGAGAGTGCCCTGGCCGACTGGCAGGTGGGGTTGTTGCCCTGACCCACGCCCAGCGGCTGCCCGAGCATGCACAGCACGCCTTCCAGCAGCCGCGCCCGCGGCGAGATGGCCTCGCCATAGGCCAGGTTCAGGCGTGCCTGGGACCACTCCGAGAGCGAGAGCCCCAGCTGGCGCCACATGGCCGGGGCCACCGGTGGCTGGTAGAGGATGCCGCGCTCGAGCATCAGTGCCAGGCCATAGGCCGCCTGGGGGGTGGCCGGGTGGACGCCGCCGCGGATCAGGGCATGGACCAGCTCGCGGTAGCAGAGCAGGCAGTCGCGGCCGGTGGAGGAGAGTCCCAGCGCCTCGGCGAGCAGGTGGTCGCCATGGTCGAGCAGGTGGCGCAGCAGCACCGGATGGTAGGGCGACACCAGGCCGGTATCGTGCATGGCGCGGGCGAAGCCGGTGGCCTCGCCCTGGAGGGCGGCGCTGTCCATGCTCGAGAGCCGTTCGCGATAAACCTCCAGCCCCGGATCCTCGCGGCACGCCAGGGTGGGGCCGAACAGCGAGCTGACCAGGCGGTCGGCGCCCTGGCCGCTGGTGCCCAGGTCGATCGCCGGATTGGCCTGGCAGATGGCGATCTGGGTGATCATCTGCTTGACCGGTTCGACCTGGATCGGACGCTGCTGCAGGATCCGCCAGATCTCCTCGATCAGCTTGTCGATGATGTGTTCGTAGCCGATGCGCTCGGCCAGGTGGCGGAACAGGTGGCGCGGGATCTGCGCCAGGCGACCCTGGGTCTCGCGCTCGGCCTCGCTGGGCGCACCGAACAGCAGCCAGAGGTTGAGCGCCATCACCTGGGTGAGGTAGTGGTGGGCCTGCTCCGCCGAGACCAGCGGATGCAGGTACTCGCCCTTGGCCACCGCCAGCAGCCGCAGTTCGCTCAGGGCCTCGATCACCACGGTGTTGGGGTCGGGGCTCTTCAGCGCATGGGTGGTGAGCGAAGGCACCAGGTACTGGGGGGTCTCCCAGTCGGAGCCGAGGAAGACCCCGGCCTCCTCCAGTGCCCTGGCGCGGGCTTCCACGGCGGCGGCGCCACCCTCCTGGAGCAGCACGCGACGCGCGGTATCCAGCACCCGGGGCAGCTTCCCTGGCTTGGCGAAGTCGCGTGATTCGGTGAGCAGGGTGGTCGCGTCATCGAGTTTCGCCAGCAGGCCGGCGAGCTTGTCGTCGCCTGCCGGCTCGCTTGTGTCGTGCGTAGGTCGGTGCGTCGTCACGCCGACTCCTTGTCGTCAGGCTGTCATCATCCCCATGACGCCTCGATCAGACATAGAAATCAAGCTCTTCCATCTGCTTGAGCAGATCCTTCATGCGGGCGGCCTCGTCACCCTTGAAGTAGATCAGCCCCCAGTGGGTGCCGAAGGCGGTCCGCTTGGTGACGGTCTCCTCCATGGGCGGCGTCAATTCGTGGGACTCGAAGTAGGGGTCGTCCTCGACCTCTTCGGGAATTTCCAGCTTGCTGACCACCCGGCGGCGCGGGTAGACGCCGAAGCAGCCGGCGTAGCCGTCGGCATCGACCACTTCCTTCGGGAAGTAGGCGCTGACTTCTTCTGGCGTGGACTTGGGGTCGAACACCAGCATGCTGGCCTGGTAGGCGTTGAAGCCGTAGACCCGCTCGAGCAGTTCGAAGACCTTGAAGCCCGGCGGCCGGTAGGCGACCTCGCCGAAGTACATCTCGCCGTCGCTGGTCACGAAGTACTCGGGGTGGATCAGGCCGAACTCGATGTCGAAGGCCTTGATCAGCTTCTCGATCTGGGCGGTGATCTGCGGGCGGTACTGCTCGAGTTCCGGCGAGGCGGGCACGAACACCGAGTAGCCCAGGGTCACGTATTCCGAGATGTTGAGGAAGGCGACCTTGCCGTTGTGGATCCAGGCCTCCACGGCAAATTCCCAGCCGTCCAGGTGTGACTCCATCAGCACCGGGAACTCCTCGTCGGGAATGGTATCGACCTCGTCCGGGGTACGGATCACCCGGTGGCCCAGGCAGCCGGCCTTGTCGAAGGCCTTGAGGTGAATGGGGTCGTTGGGGTCGCCGTCGAGCTTGAGCAGGGTCTGGTTGACCCGCTTGAGGAAGCGGATGACATCTCCCTTGTCGTGGGCCTCCTCGAAGATGCCCACCCGGATGCCGCCCAACTGGGCGCGGCGCTTCATCAGCGCCTTGTCACGCAGCAGCAGCGACTGGCCGTAGAGCCGCGGGTTGTCGAGCAGCAGCGAGTTGATGGCGCCGGCCCACTCCACGGTCTCCTCGAACAGCGGAATGGCCACATCGACGCCCATCTCCTTGAGTGTTTCGGCGATCTCCATGGAACGGTCGTTGAGGCGCTCGAAGTTCCAGGGCACATAGGGAATGTCGTGCTTCTGACAGTACTCCTCGGCCCAGTCCGGGGCGACCACCACATAGCGTCTGTCGAAGTTCTCGGCGGCTTCGATGGCATTCAGGCTCCAGCCCAGCAGGGCGATGTAGCCCTTGTTCGGATCCTTCTTCATGGGGCGCCTCCAGATGTCGGCAATGGATGATTCCTCCCGGACGGGAGTGGCTGTCGGAAGGAAGCGAATACCCCTCACCATACACCAGCGGGCGAGGGGTGACATCCTCGCGCCACCGCTCGGGCGCTGCCCCTTGCCGCCATGGCGGGCCGCTGTTATAGTGCCCGCGCACTCGACAAGCCCTTGATGCCGCGTCGAGTTTGATGCCCCGAGCCAGGCTCGGTACGCATCCGCTGTGGTGGCCCCGTCGGTCCTCTCGCAACGCTAAGCCGCAAACCCCGCCAGGCCCGGAAGGGAGCAACGGTAGTGGTGGACGCGTGTGCCGGGATGTGGCTGTCGGGGCCGCCTCCATATAGGCGGTGCCATTCCCCCTCCGATGCCTGCCTGTCCGTCTTTCCGCCGGTTTACTCGTCCGTTCCTGCTGCTTCCATGACAATACGCCCCCCGGTGTGCAACCGTCATTGCGGCGGCGTCCCCGTGGCGTCGGCCAGGGCAGCGTTCCGATGCACTCCTCCTCGATCACTGTCCTGCCGCGTCAGCGAGACGTCGTCCCGGGTGATGGCCTTTATCCGCGAGGCGGGGCAGGGTATTTCCCCGGGAAACCGATACACTGTAACCAGGGCGGGTCGTGATAGTCGTGGGCGATCCCATCGGCCGGGGAGTACACGAGGAGATGGGGGGCGGGACGAGGCGGGCACGGCAGCGCATCGTGACACTGGCCATGATGGGGATCCTGGCCACGGGAGCTCTGGTGGGGGCGAGTACCGCCGTGCCGCTCTTTCATGTCACCCGCGACAGGCTGGCAACCACCACGCTGGCCAGCGTCCAGATCCAGGCGGATGCCCTGGACGATCGGCTGCGCCTCTTCGAGGAGCTGGCTCGGCAGCTGGCCAGCGACGAGGAGATCCGTCGGCGTCTGGTGTCCCATGCCGACGGCGAACTCAGTCGCCCCTCGCTGGTCGCCTACAGCGCCCCGCGACTGCGCGATGCCATGGCCCCGTCCGAGGAGCTCATCGGCCTGGTGCGCCGGGATTCGGCAGGGGAGACGCTGCTGTCCCTTGGGCGCACGCCGCTGGGGCAGCAGGAGGCGCAGCGCAATGACGGGGAGGCGAGTTCGCCTGCTCGGCTGGTGCAGGTGGGCGAGGCGCTGGCAGTGGAAGTGGCGGCGCCGATCCTCGCCGACAACGGGGCGCCCATCGGCACCGATCTGCTCTATTTTCGGCTGGATGACCTGACAGCGCTACTGGCCGACGACGACCGATTCGGTGCCGCGGCACGCCAGTACCTGGTGGCGTTGGATGGCGGGGTTCTGTTGACCGGCGGGGAGAGGGGGGAGCCCTTGGTCAGGGCGCCGGACGAGGTGGAAGGGCCCCGAGTGCAGGCCCTGGGCGAGGGGTGGTCCGGCCTCCACAGGACCGGCATGGGGAGTCGCGAGCAGGTGTTGATCGGTGTGCCCGCGGTGACGCCCGGCTGGGGAGTGCTGGTGGTGGTGCCGGCCGGCAGTTTCTATGCCGAGGTCTTTCGCGTGCTGGCCTGGCCGCTGCTGGCGACCCTGGCCATGATGCTGCTGGGGGCGCTGGTCACCGCCCGGGCACTCAGGCCGCTGTTGTCGCGTATCGACGAGCAGGCGCGGCGCCTCGAGGAGTCGGCCCATTACGATGCCCTGACCCGTCTGCCCAATCGCTACCATCTCGGCCAGCGACTCGAGGCGGCGCTGGAGGCCGCGACGTCGGAGCGGTCCCGGCTCGCCGTGCTGTTTCTCGACCTGGACCATTTCAAGGGCGTCAACGACAGCCTCGGCCACCCGCTGGGTGATCGCCTGCTGCGTGCGGTGGGCCGGCGGTTGTCGCTGGCACTGCGCGACAGGGGGCAGTTGGGACGGCTGGGCGGCGACGAGTTCCTGGTGGTGATCGAGCACCTGTCGCCCCCCGAGGCTGCCGAAGAGGTGGCGTGCCAGTTGATCGACGCCCTGGCGGAGCCCTTTCGCGTCGGGGGGCACGAGATCTTCCTCGGGGCGTCCATCGGCATCAGCCTGTTTCCCGAGGACGGTACGACCAGCGAGGCGCTGATCCGCAACGCCGATACCGCCATGTACCGGGCCAAGGCCCTCAAGCGCAACACCTGGCAGCGCTACACCGCGGCGCTGGGAGAGGCGAGCCGCGAGCGTTTCGACCTCGAGGTGGGGTTGCGCCGGGCGCTCGAGCGCGGCGAGCTGCAGCTCTACTTCCAGCCGCAGGCCTTCATCGACGGAGGCCGGGTGTTCGGCGCCGAGGCGTTGATTCGCTGGGTCTCGCCGGAGGGCGAGACGATCATGCCGGAGCGCTTCATCCCGTTGGCCGAGGAGTCGGGGCTGAGCCATGCCCTGGGGCGCTGGATACTCGGTGAGGCGTGCCGTCGTGCGCGGCAGTGGGAGTTGCGCGGGCTCGACCTGCAGGTGGCCGTCAACCTCTCCGGTGCCCAGGTGGTCCACGGTGATATCGTCGGCGACGTGCGGCGAGTGCTGCAGGAGAGCGGCTTGTCGCCGGAGCGGCTGGAGCTCGAGATCACCGAGGGGTTCCTGATCAGCCACGCCGACGAGGGCATCGGCGTACTCCACGAGCTGCGTGAGCTGGGCGTGATGCTGGCGGTGGACGACTTCGGTACCGGCTACTCGTCGCTTGCCTATCTCAAGCGGCTGCCCGTGCAGCGACTGAAGATCGACCAGTCCTTCGTGCGCGACGTGCCGGGTGACGTGGACGACGAGATCATCCTGGCCGCCATCCTGTCGATGGCCGGGCGGCTAGGGCTCGAGGTGGTCGCCGAGGGGGTCGAGCTCCCGGTGCAGCTCGACTTCCTGGCGGGCCTGGGTTGCGAGCGCTACCAGGGGTTCCTGTTGAGCCGGCCGGTACCCGCCGACGTGTTCGATCGACGCTGGGGCGGCGGAGCCGAGCTTTGCGCCCCCGTCCCCAGCCGGTAGAATGGGAGCTTCGATTTCCACGATCGGCGTGGCCTGGGGGATTCCCGGGCGGCGTCGATCCCGAGTCCGGCTGCCAGCCAGCCCAGCTGCAAGGATCCCGCGCTGCATGAGCTATCAGGTTCTGGCCCGCAAGTGGCGGCCGCGTACCTTCCATGAACTGGTCGGCCAGGAGCATGTCCAGCGGGCGCTGGTCAATGCCCTGGACCAGGGACGCCTGCACCACGCCTACCTGTTCACCGGCACCCGTGGGGTGGGCAAGACCACCCTCGCGCGCATCCTCGCCAAGTGCCTCAACTGCACGGCGCAGGGGCATGGCGACGAGGGCATCACCTCGACGCCCTGTGGCGTGTGTGACAGCTGCCGGGCCATCGACGAGGGGCGCTTCGTCGACCTGATCGAGGTCGACGCTGCCTCGCGCACCAAGGTGGAGGATACCCGCGAGCTGCTCGACAACGTGCAGTACGCGCCGACCCAGGGGCGCTACAAGGTGTACCTCATCGACGAGGTGCACATGCTCTCCACCCATAGCTTCAACGCGCTGCTCAAGACCCTGGAAGAGCCACCGCCCCACGTGAAGTTCCTGCTCGCCACCACCGACCCGCAGAAGTTGCCGGTCACGGTGCTGTCGCGCTGCCTGCAGTTCACCCTCAAGAACATGGCGCCGGAGCGCATCGTCGAGCACCTCACCCGGGTCCTCGAGGCCGAGTCGGTGCCCTGCGACGAGAGCGCCCTGTGGCTGCTGGGCAAGGCCGCCGATGGCTCGATGCGCGATGCCCTGAGCCTCACCGACCAGGCCATCGCCTTCGGCCAGGGGCAGGTGCGCCACGCCGACGTGGCGGCCATGCTGGGTACCCTGGATCACCGTCATGTGCTGGTCCTGCTCGAGGCCCTGGCCGAGGTGGACGCGGCGCGCGTGCTCGCCGAGGTCGCGGCCCTGGCCGAGCAGGGGCCCGACTTCGCCGCGGTGCTCGACGACGTCACCGGGGTGCTGCACCGCCTGGCCATCGCCCAGATGGTGCCGGAGGCGCTGGACAACGGCCATGGTGACCGCGAGGCGCTGCTGCAGCTGGCCGCCCGCTTCACCGCCGAGGACGTACAGCTCTACTATCAGATCGGCATCCAGGGGCGCGGCGACATGGAGCACGCCCCCGACCTGCGCATGGCGCTGGAGATGACCCTGTTGCGCATGCTGGCCTTCCGTCCCCAGGGCGTGCCCCGGCCGGCGAAGACGCCTTTGCCGCTGCGGGGTGGCGCCGACGACAAGCAGTCCGACGAAGCGCCTGCGGCCGGTGCCCCGGACGAGCCGGCATCGAGCGCGCCCCAGCCGCCGTCCGGCGCGGGTGACCCGCCCTCCGTCGAGGCTCCGAGCGCGCCGGCATCCGCGTCACCTCCAGAAGCCGCGCCACCGGTCGAGCCCAAGGCGCCGCCAGCGAAAGAGCCGCCACCAGTGGAAGAGCCGCCACCAGCGGAAGAGCTGCCGCCCTGGGAAGAGCGGGACGCCTCGCGTGGGGCGGGTAGCGCGCCCGAGTCGGTCGCCCCGGTGTCGCCGAAACCAGAGGTGGCCGCGCCGCCGCCCGATCCCCTCCCTGACGCAGCCAAGTCCGCGGCTCGGGCTCTCGAGCCCGCCGCCCCGGCCTCCGGCACCACCCTCTCGAACGAGGAAGTCGATGGACGCCTCGACCATGCCGGCTGGCTGGCTTGCTTCGAGTCACTGGGGCTCGGCGGCCTGACCCGCAACCTGGCGGCGAATTGCGTTGTCGAAGCCGACGACGGCGAGCGGCTGTCGCTGCGGCTCGATCCGGCGCTCTCGGCGATGAACGCCGAGGTGCACGTGGAGCGGATCACCCGGGCACTGGCGGGGGCCGGCATCGAGCGCCGCCTCAGCGTCGAGGAGGGCCCACTGCCCGAGGGCATCGAGACCCCCAGGCTGCAGGCCGAGCGCCTGGCCGCCGAGCGCCATGCCGAGGCGGTTGAAGCGCTGAGCAACGACCCGCATGTTCGGCAATTGCAGCAGGCCTTCGGCGCCCGCCTGATCGAATCCACGGTCAAGCCCGCCGATGCCGAGGCACGCGGCTGACGCGCCGCACCCGATCACAGCAGCATTCACACTACCAAGTGAGAGGAATCCCCCATGATGAAGGGCGGAATGGGCAACCTGATGAAGCAGGCCCAGGAGATGCAGGAGAAGATGCAGCGCGTCCAGGAAGAGGTCGCCAAGGCCGAGGTCCAGGGCGAGGCCGGTGCCGGCATGGTCAAGGTGACCATGAATGGCCGCCATGACGTCAGCAAGGTCGACATCGACCCCAGCGTCATGGAAGAGGACAAGGAACTGCTCGAGGACCTGCTGGCTGCTGCGGTGAACGATGCGGTGCGCAAGGTCGAGGCCAGCTCCCGGGCGAAGATGGAAGAGGCGACTGCCGGCCTGAACCTGCCGCCGGGCTTCAAGATGCCTTTCTAGCTCCGTATAAACGGACTGCGCTCGATCATGCAGCGTTAAAAAATCCCTCAAAATGCTCATTTACTATCGTGTAAACTCCGCTTTTTCGAGGATTTTTTGCCTTGCCTGATCATCGCTCGCCTACGTTTATCCTGGAGCTAGCCGGAGGCTTGCCATGAGCTTCTCTCCCCTGGTCGATCGACTGATGGAGTCGCTGCGGGTGTTGCCCGGCGTCGGCCCCAAGACCGCCCAGCGCATGGCCATGCACCTGCTCGAGCGCGACCGCGACGGTGGTCGTCGCCTGGCCGAGGTGCTGGGCGTGGCGCTGGAGGCGGTCGGCTACTGCCGGCGTTGCCGCACCCTCACCGAGGAAGATGTCTGCGCGCTCTGCAATAGCCCCCGGCGCGACGACAGCGTACTCTGCGTGGTCGAGTCTCCGGCCGACCAGTTGGCCATCGAGGAGGCCGGTGGCTATCGCGGGCGTTACTTCGTGTTGCACGGCCATCTCTCGCCGCTGGACGGTATCGGTCCCGAGGACATCGGCCTCGACCAGCTCGAGGCTCTGGTATCCGGGAGCGAGGCGGCCGAGGGTGGCGTCGAGGAGGTGATCCTCGCCACCAATCCCACCGTGGAGGGCGAGGCGACCGCCCACTATATCGCCTCCCTGCTCGCGTCCCGGGGCGTGAAGCTCTCGCGCCTGGCCTATGGCGTGCCCATGGGGGGCGAACTCGAGTACGTCGATGGCGGCACCCTGAGCCATGCCTTCAACGGTCGCCTGCCGTTCCAGGGTGACTGACCCTTTTTCTTGCCCTCTAGCCTGCCGGATACCGCATGCCCCTGACCCCCGAGATTCGCTGGATCGATACCCCCGCTGCCCTGGATGCCGCCTGCGCCGAGGTGGTCGGGGCCGAGGTGATCGCGCTGGACACCGAGTTCTTCCGCGAGAACACCTTTCACCCGGTGCCGGCGCTGATCCAGTTCTCCGCCGGCGGTCCGGCCTTCGTCGTCGACCCGCTCGAGGTGGAGTGCACCGACGCCTTCCGGCGCCTGCTCTGCGAGGGGCCGCTCAAGCTGCTGCACGCCAGCAGCGAGGACCTCGAGGTCTTCGCCCACTGGGCCGGGGTGCCGCCGGCGCCGCTGGTCGACACCCAGCTCGCCCAGGGCCTGCTCGGCGAGGACCCCTCCATGGGCTACCAGCGGCTGGTGCAGCACTGGACTGGCGAGATCCTGCCCAAGGACGAGACCCGTTCGAACTGGTTGCTGCGCCCGCTCAGTGACGCCCAGCTGAGCTATGCCGCCCTGGACGTGGTCTACCTGGTGCAGGTGTGGGAGCACCAGCGCGAGTCGCTCGAGCGGCAGGGGCGGATGGCCTGGCTCGAGGCCGACTGTCGCGAGATGGTCGCCCAGGCGGCCCGCAGCGATGCCGCCGACGGGCAGTGGTACCTGCGCAATCGCCAGCTGTGGCGGCTCGCACCGCGCCAGATCGAGGCCTACCGCCGGCTGACCACCTGGCGCGAGGGCGAGGCCCGTCGCCGCGACGTGCCGCGGGGCTGGCTGGTCAACGACCGCCTGCTCTACGCCATCGCCGAGCGGCTGCCCGAGAACCGCTACGAGCTCGCCCAGGTCGAGGGCGTCAAGCCGCCGCTGGTCAAGCGCGAGGGCGATGAGCTGCTGACCCTGGTGCGCGAAGCGCTGCATGTCGACGAGCAGGCATTGCCGCCGGCAATGCCCTCGCCGATGGCGCCGGACTTCAAGAGGCGTCTCAAGGCCCTCAAGCGAGTGGTGAACGCCGAGGCCGAGGCGCTGGGGCTGGCCCCCGAGGTACTGATGCGCCGGCGCGATCTGGAGGCGCTGGTGACCGCCGACCTCGAGCAGCAGCCGCTGCCGCTGCCCGGCGGCTGGCGCGGCGAACGGTTGAATGCGGGCCTGAGAATGGCCCTGGACGAGGTGCAATCCGGATGAATGACAATCGAATGAAGGGCGACAAGCTGCTGTGCGAGGTCTTCAAGAGCCCGCGCGTGGACGAGATGTATCTCTACGTGGACAAGCGCCAGGGGCTCGGCGAGGTGCCCGAGGCGCTGCTCGAGCGCTTCGGCAGGCCACTCCCGGCGATGACCCTGATCCTCACCCCGGAGAAGACGCTGGGCCGGGCCAGGGCGGTCGACATCATGGCGGCGATTCGCGACAAGGGCTTCTACCTGCAGATGCCGCCGGCCAAGGAGGAGTACCTGCTCGACCTCTATCGCACGCCCACCGAGGCTCGCTACTAGTTTCGCGCCTCGACACCCAGCCGCGCCCCGCGCAGGAGAGATCATGAGAGACCGGTTCTGGGAGCGCTTCGACCTCGAGGAGCTGACCCCCGAGGAGTGGGAGGCGCTGTGCGACGGCTGCGGCCAGTGCTGCCTGCTCAAGTTCCAGGACGAGGAGAGCGGTGATCTCGCGGTGCTCAATGTCGCCTGCCGGCTGCTCGACATCCACGGCTGCCGCTGCAGCGACTACGAGAACCGTTTCGCGAAGGTGCCCGACTGCGCCCAGCTCACCCCCGCGCGCATCGAGGAGTTTCGCTGGTTGCCGAAGTCCTGCGCCTATCGCCGCCTTGCCGAGGGGCGCAAGCTCGCCGGCTGGCACCCGCTGATCTCGGGGGACCCGGAACGGGTCCACCGCAAGGGCATCAGCGTGCGCAGTTTCGCCGTCTCCCAGAGCGAGGTCCCCGAAGAGGAGCTCGAGGACCACATCATCGCCATCCTGCCCATCGACGGCTGAGGGTGCACTAGGCGTGTAACCCCTTGCCGGCCAGCCACTCGGCGTTGAACAGCCGCGAGTAATAGCGCCCACCGCCGTCGCACAGCACCGTGACGATGGTGTGGCCCGGGCCCAGCTGCCGGGCGACGTGCAGGGCGGCGGCCATGTTGAGCCCCGAGGAGCTGCCCAGGAAGAGGCCCTCCTCGTGGAGCAGGCGGTAGACCGTGGTGACGGCCTCCTGGTCTTCGATCATCAAGGCATCATCGAGCGGCGAACCCTCCAGGTTGGCGGTCACCCGGGTGCTGCCGATCCCCTCGGTGATGGAGTCACCGCCCACCACCTCAGGTTGGCCGGTGGTGACGTAACGGTACAGGCCGCTGCCGCTGGGATCGGCAAGAATGCAGCGGACAGCGTGACGTCGCTCCTTGAGATAGCGGCTGACCCCGGCCAGGGTGCCGCCGGTGCCGGTGGCCGCGACGAAGGCATCGATGTGTCCCCCCGTCTGCTCCCAGATCTCCGGACCGGTGGTCTCGTAGTGGGCCTGGCGGTTGGCGACGTTGTCGAACTGGTTGGCCCAGATGGCGTTGTCCATGTCCGCCGCCATGCGCCCGGCGATCTTCTGGTAGTTGTCGGGGTCGCGGTAGGGCTTGGCCGGGACGGCATGCACCTCGGCTCCGAGGGTGCGCAGCAGGTCGATCTTTTCCTGGCTCTGGGTCTCGGGGATCACGATCACGCAGCGGTAGCCGCGGGCATTGCAGATATGCGCCAGGCCGATGCCGGTATTGCCGGCCGTGCCCTCCACCACGGTACCGCCGGGGCCGAGCAACCCGCGTCGTTCGGCGTCGAGGACCATATAGAGCGCGGCCCGATCCTTGACCGAGCCCCCGGGGTTCATGAATTCGGCCTTGCCGAGGATGTCGCAGCCGCTCTCGGCGGAGAAGCGCGCCAGGCGGATCAGCGGCGTATGCCCCACCGCCCCGGCGAAGCCCGTGCAGATACGCTCGTCCATCGCGATCCTCCACTCCCGAGGATGTATCTGCCCGTAGTATGGACCCTCGCATCCGGCCGTGTACCGGTCGTCGGGCCAGGCCACAGGGCCTGGCCACCCCGGTGACATGACATGCCTCATCCCGGGCGGAGCATTTTCATCCCAAGGTTTTGCTCCTCATTTTCAGTCTCTTTTCCGATGGCGCTGGTCCTCATAAGTTGCGATTCTTTACAGAATTGTAACTATTTGTTGGATTGAGCGGGGCAGCCAGGATGACAGGCGCACAAGGGGCAGTGAAAGGGGACGGAACATGAAACATTACAAGGCGATAACATTGGCACTGTCCCTGGGGGCAGTGGCGTCGACGGGGGCCTGGGCACAGGCGTCGGAATGGGGCAATACACTCAGCGATGAAGAACTGGCCGAGCTGTTCAACCAGGTCATCCACGAGGGTGCTGTCCTCAGTGACGAACAGTTGGCCGAGTTGTTGAAACGGCTACCGCCGACCGGTTCCGGTGGCGATCTCTCTAGCCTGGGTGGTCCTGGCGGTGGTAGCGGTGGTGAAGGCGGCGGTGGTTCCGACGGTGGCGGTGGTTCCAACGGCGGTGGTTCCGATGGCGGTGGTTCCGATGGTGGTGGTTCCGATGGCGGTGGTTCCGACGGTGGCGGTGGTTCCGACGACGGCGGTGGTTCCGACGGTGGCGGTGGTTCCGACGACGGCGGTGGTTCCGACGGTGGTACCGGTGATGGTGACGATATCGACACCGGCGGCACAGGCAACGGCGGCGGTGAAGGTGGGTCCGGCGGGGGTGGTGCCGGGGGCGGTGGCAGCGGCGGATCCGGCGGTGGCGACAGTGGCGGTGGTGCCGGGGGTGGTGACAGCGGTGGGTCCGGCGGCGGCGACAGCGGCGGTGGTGCCGGGGGGGGTGACAGCGGCGGGTCCGGCGGCGGCGACAGCGGCGGTGGTGACGGCGGTGGTGCGGGCGGCGGCGCCGGTGGAGGCAACTAGACCGCGGGGCGAGTGCCGGTCTCTTTCGTCACTTGGCTAGGAGCGCGCCTTGAAGGGGAAGGGTTTCCCTGCGGGCGCGTTTCTCCGTTGGCCGATCGCCCCCTGAAGGCGCCGACAAGCTGGCGGTGTCTTCAACCCTCTCGCGTCTCCAGCCCCAGGGCCCATAGAATGAAGGCATCCTGACGGGCATTGTCGTGCCAGGCCTTGAAGCGTCCGGAGGCCCCGCCGTGGCCGGCGGCCATGTCGGTGCGCAACAGCACGGGACCGCGGGCGGTGCCGAGTTCGGTCAGCCGGGCGTAGAGCTTGGCGGGTTCCCAGTAGGGCACTCGGGTGTCGTGCCAGCTGCCCTGCAGGAAGACCGTGGGCCAGGGCTGAGCCGAGAGGTTGTCCAGCGGCGAGTAGGCGCGAATACGCTTGCGCGTATCGGGTTCATCGGGGTTTCCCCACTCGGTGTACTCGGCAGTGGTCAAAGGCAGGTCGGGATTCTCCATGGTGCGCAGTACGTCGACGAAGGGGACATCGAGCACTGCCGCACAGAAGGCCTTGGGCGCCAGGTTGAGACTGGCACCGACCAGCAGGCCGCCGGCGCTGGCGCCATAGGCGGCGATCTGCTCGCCATCGCTGATGCCCTTCTCGACCAGGGTATCGCGGGCGGCCAGGAAGTCGCGGAAGCTGTTCTCCTTGTGCTCCAGCTTGCCGGCCAGGTACCAGGGTTCGCCGCGATCGCCCCCGCCACGAACGTGGGCCACGGCAAAGGCCATGCCCCGGGCGAGCAGTTCCAGCCGGGCGACCGAGAACCAGGGATCGAGCACCTCGCCGTAAGCGCCGTAGCCGTAGAGCAGGGTAGGCAGCGGGTGCCCGGCGAGGTCGGCGCGCATCACCACCGAGACGGGAATCCGCTCACCGTCGTGGGACGTGGCCCAGAGTCGCTCGCAGGCCAACTGCTCCGGCGCGAGGTCGCCATGGATCGGCTGGCGCTTGAGCAGACGGCGTTCACCGCTGTCCAGGTCGTGTTCCAGCCAGGTCACCGGCAGGGTGAAGGACTCTTCGCGTAACCGCAGGCGCCGTGCGTCGAAGTGGGGCGAGTCGCCCAGCGCCAGGCTGCAGGGCGTCTCCGGCAGTGGCAGGCGTTCGTCCCGGCCGATGCCGCCCGCGTCGTCCAGCTCGAGGATGCGCAGGTACACCTGTGCCTGGTGATGGTCGCGTGCACTGATCACCAGCCCCCAGGTGAAGGCATCGACGCCCTCCAGGGTCTCGTCCTGGCGGTGGGCGATCATGGGCCGCCAGTCGCCTGCCGGGTCGGCCTCGTCCACCACGTCGAGCCGGAAGTGAGGCGCCTGGCGATTGTGCAGCACATAGAAATGGCCGGGGCGATGGTCGAGGGAGTATTCGACGCCACTCTCGCGGCCACGAAAACAACGCGGCGCGGTAGCCGGTTGCCGGGCAGGCACCAGGTGGCACTCGCTGGTGTCCTTGGAGGCACTCTCCAGCACCAGCCACTCCCGGGAGCGGGTCTTGCCCAGACCCAGCCAGAACTCCGGGTCCTCCTCGCGCAGTACCAGGGTGGGTTCCCCTGCCTCGGGGGCTCCGTCCGCCCCTTTCGTCAGCGGTAGCCGCCAGATGCTTTCCGGTCGCTGGGTGGCGTCGTAGCGGGTATACAGCAGGGTCTGGTTGTCCTCGGCCCAGGTGAGTTCGGGACCGATCTCCTCGAGCAGTTTCACCGCCTCCCCGTCCGGCAACCGCTTGAGGAAGAGCGCGAAGGTCTCGTCACCGCGAGTGTCCTCGGTCCAGGCGAGCCAGGCCTCGTCCGGCGACAGCGCCATGTCGCCCAGCTCGAGGAAGTGGTGGGACTCGGCACGGGCCTGGAGGTCGAGGAAGATCTCGACAGCGTCGTCGCGATCGTTAGGATGGCGCCACCATACCGGGTAGTCGGCATCCACCGCGGTTTCGCTCCAGTAGGTGAAGTGGTCCAGCGGCGTGCGCAGGCCATGAACGGCGAGCTCACGGCGAGCCAGGTGGCCGTGATAGAGTCGCTCCACCAGCTCGTCCAGGGGGGCGAACCAGCTCGCGGATTCGCGATTGGCCGCCTCCAGGAAGGCGATCACCTCCGGATCGTCTCGATTCTCCAGCCAGTGCCACTCGGGGTCGTCGGCGCGACGGAAGCGGGCCACGGGAGAGTCGTCTGGGCGCTGGAGATTGTCATGGGGCGGCTGTGCTTTCATTGCGCGGGATGTACCATACTTAGAACATTTTCAAGACGGTGCGTCGCGGGACGCACGGGCTGCGAGGTATCGATGCCGATAACAGATTCGATGTCCCTACTATGGCTGAGCTACGGGTTTTTGTCGCTGGTGGTGGTGTTGACCGGTTACCTGGGGCTGGGTTTCCTGCCACGGTTGCCACGGTTGGTGATCACCTGGCTGGTGGCCGGCATGATCTGGGTGCCGGCACGCTTCCGCCTGCCGCTGCTCGATGAGGGCGAGTTCTATACCGGCTTCGCGCCGGCGGTGATGGTGGCTGCCGTCGCCTTCCTTGAGCGCAATGCCTCGGTGATGGTGCCGGCGTTGCTGCTGCTGGTCGCGGGTGGCCTGGCCGGGGCCGGGGTGGGGCTGCTGCTCTGGTGGCGGGGGCGTCATCATCATGAATACGTCGACATGGATGAGGATGACGAGCCTATGCCTCCCCGCCGCGGTGGTGGTGGGGAGCGTCGGGAGCCGATGATCGGCTAAGGAGCCACGATGGCTTGGTGGATGGTGGGCAGGCGCGGATGGCGAGTCCGCGGGCTGTTGGTGGCGGCCGGCCTACTGTGCCTGGCGGCGGGGCCAAGCCTGGCCCAGGAGGTCGAGGAGCAGCCGGACGTGCGGGTGATCATCGATGTCTCGGGCAGCATGAAGGAGAACGACCCCAACCAGCTCGGTACCAGCGCCCTGGAACTGCTGGTGTCGCTGCTGCCGGACGGCGTCAGTGCCGGGGTCTGGACCTTCGGCGAGCGGGTCGACAATCCCCTGCCGCTGGGTCGCGTGGACGCCGAGTGGCGTCGCCGGGCCCTGGCCCTGTCGCCGGCGCTGGGGGAGTACCAGCAGTTCACCGACATCGAGGCCGCGGTGCGCGAGGCGGCGACCCCCGACCCCAACGGCGGACGCCACCTGGTATTGCTCACCGATGGCATGATCGATCTGCCGCCGGCCCGCGGAGCCAAGCCCGGAGTGGACCGTGCCTCACGGCAGACGCTGCTCGACGACCTGGCGACCCGGCTTGCCGCCGAGGGTGTGGTGGTGCATGGCATCGCCTTTTCCGAGGAGGCCGACCTGGCGCTGGTGGAGCGCCTCTCCCAGATCACCGCCGGCCTGCCGGCGATGGTCGAGACCCCCGAGAGCCTGCTCGGGGCCTTCCTCGACATCTTCGAGCGCATCTTTCCCACCGACCAGGTGCCGCTGGACGAGGGGCGTTTCATCATCGACCCGGATGTCGAGTCCTTTTCGGCGCTACTGTTCCATGACCCCGACGGCGAGCCCCTGAGCCTGATCGCCCCCGACGGCACCGTCTATCGTGCCGACGACCGCCCGGAAGGAAGCCACTGGCAGGTGGAGCCACGCTTCGACCTGATTCGCATCCCCGAACCCCAGCCCGGCGAGTGGCGCCTGGAAGGGGAGGTCGGCGACGACAGCCGCATCAGTGTGGTGGCACCGCTGACCCTCAATACCGAGAGCCTGCCGGCGACCCTCTACCTCGGCTTCCCGCTGCCGCTGGAGGCCTGGCTCGAACGCGAAGGCGAGCCGCTCGTCGAGGGGGTCGACGAGATCGTCATGAGCGTACAGCTCTACGACCCGGAAGGTAGCGTCCAGGCTGCCGTGCGCCTGGAGGAACAGGAGGGGCGCTTCGTCGGGGTGCTGCCGGCCCCCGCCCTGACCGGTAGCGCGCGGCTGGTGCTGCGCGCCGAGGGGGAGGACTTCCATCGCCAGCGCATCCAGGCGGTGAACATCCTGCCCGCCATCGGCGCGAGACACGAGCCCCGGGCCGGCCGCGTGGCATTGGTCGCCGAGCATCCGCGCCTCGATCGCGACAACACCGAGCTATCGGGGGAGCTCTCGGGCGAGACGTTGGCTGCCGAGGCCGTGGAGGAGCGACGCTGGCACATGCCGCTTCCGGAGCTGGACGACGCCATCAGCCGGCCGCTGTTGATCACCGCACGCATCACGCTCGATGGCGAGACCCGGGAGCTCCGCCTGCCGCGGCTGCTGCTCAATCCCGACGCCAGCACCGGACTCGACCTGGCCGACATGGCCGGTCCGACGCTGGCCGCCGAGCGCTTCGGCGAGGATCTCGATCCCGACCTGGACGCGGGAGCCGGGGAGGACCTCAATGCCGCCGATCGCTTCGTGGCGCTGGTCAACGCCCTGCCACGCCTGGCCATGGAGCTGTGGCAGGAAGGGCGTCCGGGGCTGGAGCGTCTGGCCGAGTCCCACGGGCGAGACCCGCGACTCTGGGCGGGCGTGGTGCTGGCGGTGGTGCTGATGCTGGTACTGCTGTTGGTCCGGCGTCGCCGGCGGTGGCGGCGGGTCGCCCGCCGGGAGGAACCCCATGTGTGAGCTCTTGGGCATGAGCGCCAACGTGCCCACCGACATCTGCTTCAGCTTCACGGGCTTCCTGCATCGCGGTGGCGGCACCGGCCCCCACCGCGACGGCTGGGGCATCGCCTTCTACGAGGAGGGGGGGTATCGCGATTTCCGCGACCCTCACCCGTCGGTTCGCTCGCCCATCGCGCGGCTGATCTGCGACTACCCGATCAAGTCGACCATCGTCATCAGCCATATCCGCCAGGCCAACGTGGGCCAGGTGCGCCTGGCCAACACCCACCCCTTCGTGCGCGAGATGTGGGGGCGGCTCTGGTGCTATGCCCACAACGGCCAGCTCACCGGCTGGCAGACGCTGCCACTGGGGTTCTACCATCCGGTGGGCGACACCGACAGCGAGCACGCCTTCTGCTGGCTGCTCGGCGAACTGCGCCGCCGCTTTCCCGAGCGGCCGGGTGATGACGAGCAGCGCCGCGGGCTGTGGCGCCTGCTCCACCAGCTCTGCGAGCGCCTGCGCGGGCTCGGCGTCTTCAACCTGATGCTGGCCGACGGCGACTATCTCTACACCTATTGCTCGACCAAGCTGGCCCATATCACACGCCGTGCGCCCTTCGGCCGGGCAAACCTCTCGGATGCCGAACTGACGGTGAACTTCGCCGAACACACCACCCCCGACGATGTCGTCTCGGTGCTCGCCACCGAACCCTTGACCGACAACGAGGATTGGGTGCGCATGGTCCCCGGCGAGCTGCTGGTGTGGAAGGCTGGCGAGATCGTGGCTCGTCATGGCCGGGTGCCAGCGTGAGAAGCCGCGACTTGCCAGGCGTGTCGGCGTGAGCCAGCTTGAAGCCTGCAAGAGGAGGACTTGCCAGACGGCGTGTTGCGAGCAAACGTTTGTTTCAATCGTTTGTTTTACAGCGGTGCCGCAGCGGTATATCGTAGGGCACCGGAAAAACAACAACCGTCGCACGCCGTCGACGACACCGAGGAGATCGCGTCCATGAACGAGCACGCCAACGCCCCGATCCTGATCGGTCCCGAGCTGGAAGGGCTGGACCACTACGACTCGGTGATGGATGTCTTCCATGCCTCGGTCAAGCGCTTCGGCGACAAGCCGGCCTTCAGTTGCATGGGGCAGACGCTCACTTACGCCGAGCTCGACCGCCTCTCCGGCGACTTCGCCGCCTGGCTGCAGCATGACACCGACCTGCAGCCGGGTGATCGCATCGCCATCCAGCTGCCCAACGTGCTGCAGTTCCCGGTGGCGGTGTTCGGCGCCCTGCGTGCCGGCCTGGTGGTGGTCAACACCAACCCGCTCTACACCGAGCGAGAGATGGTGCACCAGTTCAAGGATTCCGGTGCCAAGGCCATCCTGATCCTGGCCAATATGGCCGACAAGCTCGAGAAGGTCCTCGACCGCACCGATATCCGGCACGTACTGGTCACCGAACTCGGCGATCTGCACGCTTTCCCCAAGCGGCTGCTGATCAATGCCGTGGTCAAGTACGTCAAGAAGATGGTGCCCAGCTTCTCGTTGCCCGGTGCCACGCCTTTCCGTCAGGCACTCAAGGCGGGGGCCGGGCGCAGCCACAGGGAGACCGCTCGCCAGGCCGACGACATCGCGGCGCTGCAGTACACCGGTGGTACCACCGGGCTGGCCAAGGGCACCATGCTCACCCACCGCAACCTGATCGCCAACATGCTCCAGGCACGCCAGGCCATCGGCCCGGCGCTCACCGACGGCGCCGAGACCATCATCGCGCCGCTGCCGGTCTATCACATCTATACCTTCACGGTGAACTGCCTGTTCATGGTGGAGACCGGCAACCACTCCATCCTGATCACCAACCCCCGCGACCTGGACAACTTCGTCAAGGAGCTCAAGGGTCTCCGCTTCACCGGCTTCATCGGCCTGAACACCCTGTTCAACGCCCTGTGCAACCGCGAGGACTTCCGTGGCCTCGACTTCTCGCAGCTGCACCTGACCATCTCCGGGGGCATGGCGTTGACCAAGGCGGTGGCGCAGCGCTGGGAGGAGACCACCGGCTGCGCCATCGCCGAGGGCTACGGGCTCACCGAGACCTCGCCGATCGTCAGCTTCAATCCCGTCGACGCCATTCAGCTCGGCACCATCGGCAAGCCGGTGGCCGGGACCTCGGTGAAGGTGACCGATGCCGACGGCAACGACCTGCCGCTGGGCGAGCCCGGCGAGCTCTGCGTGAAGGGCCCCCAGGTGATGAAGGGCTACTGGAATCGCGACGACGAGACCGCCAAGTCCATCGATGCCGCTGGCTGGTTCCATACCGGGGACATCGCCGTGCTCCAGGAGGACGGTTACATCCGTATCGTCGATCGCAAGAAGGACATGATTCTGGTCTCCGGCTTCAACGTCTATCCCAATGAGATCGAGGACGTCGTGGCCGCCCATCCGGGGGTGGTCGAGTCCGCCGCCGTGGGGGTCCCCGACGACGCCAGCGGCGAGGCGATCAAGCTGTTCGTGGTGGCCAGGGACGAGGGCCTCGATGCCGAGACCCTGCGTGCCTGGTGCAAGAAGGAGCTTTCCGGCTACAAGGTGCCGAAATTCGTGGAGTTCCGCGACGAACTGCCGAAGACCAATGTGGGGAAAGTGCTGCGCCGTCAGCTGCGCGACGAGGATCAGGGCAAGGCGCCGGCCTGAGCCGCCGGCCGCATCGATAGGCTGACTATAGCGATCCCATAGCCAATGCCAATGGCGCGGATTAGGCGTCGCATGGTACACGGCGTTACAATGAGCTGCCCGTTCCGGTTTCCGGAGCGGGCAGTGTCTTTGCTCCCACCCATCGGAGTCGATCGAGCCCACCGTGACCACCGTTACCCGACCGCAGGATCCCGCCAAGCTGTCTGCCGCCGACGATCTCCAGGCCCTGCGCCGGGGGCTCGATGACGCCATGCTGCGCGATGTGCCGACCCTGGACAGGCGCCTGCGCGGTCTTGCCCGGCGGCTGAAGGAGGGCAAGCCGGTGGACCGGGGGCTCGGCCAGGTGCGCGAGGCGCTGGAGCGCTCGCAACAGGCGGTGGCCCGCCGCGCTACCATCCCGGTAACCCTCGACTACCCCGAGGCGCTGCCGGTGGCCGAGCGCCGCGGCGAGATCCTCGAGGCGCTACGCGACCACCAGGTGGTGGTGGTGGCCGGCGAGACCGGCTCCGGCAAGACCACCCAGTTGCCCAAGCTCTGCCTGGAGCTCGGGCTGGGCCGGCGTGGGCTGATCGGCCACACCCAGCCGCGGCGCCTGGCGGCTCGCTCGGTGGCCGCACGCCTGGCCGAGGAGATGGCCGTGCCGCTGGGCGAGCAGGTGGGCTACCAGGTGCGCTTCACCGACCAGACCGGCGACGACACCCTGGTCAAGCTGATGACCGACGGCATCCTGCTGGCCGAGACCCGCCACGACCCGGACCTGACGCGCTACGACACGATCATCATCGACGAGGCCCACGAGCGCAGCCTCAACATCGATTTCCTGCTCGGCTACCTCAAGCGGCTGCTGGCGCGCCGCCCAGACCTCAAGGTGGTCATCACCTCGGCGACCATCGACGTGGAGCGCTTCTCCGCGCACTTCGCCCTGCCGGGGAACGACGGCACGCCGCGACCGGCACCGGTGGTGGAGGTCTCGGGGCGAACCTACCCGGTGGAGGTGCGCTATCGTCCACTGGTGCGCGAGGCCGATGACGAGGAAGACCGCACCCTGCAGGAGGGCATCCTCCACGCGGTGGAGGAGCTCGAGGCCGTCGAGCGCGAGAAGCGCTGGTTCCATGGCCCCCGGGACATCCTGGTGTTCCTGCCCGGCGAGCGCGAGATCCGCGAGACCGCCGACACCCTGCGCCGCGCCGACCTCAAGGGCACCGAGATCCTGCCGCTCTATGCGCGGCTCTCCAACGCCGAGCAGAACCGGGTCTTCGCGCCCCATGCCGGGCGACGCATCGTGCTGGCCACCAACGTGGCCGAGACCTCGCTCACCGTTCCGGGCATCCGCTACGTGATCGACCCGGGCCTGGTGCGCATCAGCCGCTACAGCTACAGGGCGAAGATCCAGCGCCTGCCGGTGGAGGCGGTCAGCCAGGCCAGTGCCGACCAGCGCAAGGGGCGCTGTGGCCGCGTCGCCGAGGGGGTCTGCATCCGCCTCTACGACGAGGAGGACTTCCTCGCCCGGCCCGCGTTCACCGACCCCGAGATCCGCCGCACCAACCTCGCCTCGGTGATCCTGTCGATGCTGTCGCTGTCGCTCGGCGACATCGAGGACTTCCCCTTCGTCGACCCGCCCGACTCGCGCTTCGTCAGCGACGGCTTCCGGCTGCTGTTCGAACTCGGCGCGGTGGACGAGCGCAATCGCCTGACCCCGATCGGCCGCAAGCTGGCCCGGTTGCCCATCGACCCGCGGCTGGCGCGCATGGTGCTGGCCGGCGCCGAGCGGGGCGGCCTGCGCGAGGTGCTGATCGTGGTCTCGGCGCTGGCGGTGCAGGACCCCCGCGACCGCCCGGCGGACAAGCGTCAGGCCGCCGACCAGGCGCACCGCCGCTGGCACGATCCCGACTCCGACTTCGTCGCCTTGCTCAACCTCTGGCACGGCTTCGAGGCGGCCCGCGAGGAGCTCTCCGGCAACCGACTGCGCCGCTGGTGCCGCGATCACTACCTGAACTACCTGCGGCTGCGCGAGTGGCACGACACCTTCCGCCAGCTGCGCCAGCTGCTGCGCGACATGGAGATCGAGGTGCCGCCGCCGACGCCCCGCCCCGAGTCCGACAGTGTGAACGAGGACGAGCAGGCGGCGCGCCGCGAGAGCGCCGTGCGGATGCACCAGGCGCTGCTCACCGGGCTGCTCTCGCATCTGGGACTGCTCACGGAGAACCGCGAGTACCTGGGCGCGCGCAATCGCAAGTTCTTCGTCCACCCGGGCTCGGGCCTGGCGAAGAAGTCGCCCAAGTGGCTGATGGCCTTCGAACTGGTCGAGACCACGAAGCTCTTCGCCCGCACCGTGGCGAGGATCGACCCCCAGTGGATCGAGCCGCTGGCCGGCCACCTGGTCAAGCGCGCCTACAGCGAGCCACGCTGGGAGATGAAGCGGGCCCAGGTGGTGGCCAGCGAGCAGGTGACCCTGTTCGGCCTGCCCATCGTCGCCGGGCGCAAGGTGCATTACGGGCCGATCGCCCCGCAGGAGTCACGGGAGCTGTTCATCCGCCGGGCGCTGGTCGAGGGCGAATTCCGTACCCGGGGCGAGTTCTTCACCCATAACCGGGCGTTGGTCGAGGAGGTCGAGGATCTCGAGGACCGTGCCAGGCGCCGCGACATCCTGGTCGACGAGGAGACGCTGTTTGCCTTCTACGACGAGCGAATCCCCGCGGAGATCCACAACGGCAAGGGTTTCGAGGCCTGGCGCAAGCGGGCCGAGGCCGATGACCCCGACATCCTCAAGTTCGACCGCGCCGCCCTGCTGGCCCGGGAGGCCGAGGAGGTCACCGAGGCACAGTATCCCGATGAGCTGTCGCTTAACGGGGTACGCTATCCGCTGGCCTATCACTTCGCCCCCGGCGCCCCCGACGATGGCGTGACGCTGACCGTACCGGCGGCGATGCTGTCCCAGTTGCCGCTGGCACGCCTCGAGTGGCTGGTGCCGGGCCTGTTGCGCGAGAAGTGCATCGCGCTGATGAAGTCGTTGCCCAAGGCGGTTCGCCGCCAGGTGGTGCCGATCCCCGACTGGGTCGATGCGGCCCTCGAGACCCTCGTTCCCGATGATGCGCCGCTCACCGAGGCCCTGGGCGAGTTCCTGCGCCGCCGTACCGGGGTGCGGGTTGATCCCGACGACTGGCAGCCGGATCAACTCGAGCCGCACCTGGTGATGAATCTCAGGGTGATCGATCATGCCGGCAAGGTGCTCGGCCAGGGGCGCGACGCACGCGAGCTGGAACGTCGCTTCGAGGCGGCGGCGGGGCAGGGCGCCCGGGCGCTGGCGGAGGAGGCGAGGCTCGAGGCGCCGGTCGACGAGCTGCCCGAGGTGGCACTGCCGGCGTCGCGGGTCACCACCCAGGCCGGCATTCGCGTCGAGGCCTACCCGGCCCTGGTACCCGACGGCGAGCGTTTCCGGGTCGAGCTCTTCGACCATCCCGACAAGGCCCGGGAGGCCCATCGCGATGGCGTGGTGCGACTGGCGATGCGCCGCCTGCCCGATCGGGTACGTGCGATCGAGAAGCTCAAGAGCCTCGATACCTGTGCGTTGCTGTTCGCCAAGGTCGGCAGCAAGCGTCGGCTCAGCGAGGACGTGGTCACGGCGGTGTTCCGTCAGGTGGTGGCGGTGGCGCCGCTGCCGCGCTCGTCGGCCGAGCTCGAGGCGCGCCTCGACGAGACCCGGGCCGAGCTGATACCACGGGCCGAGGCACGACTGGCGACCCTGGAGGCGGCGCTGAAGGGGCATCTGGCAGTGACCAAGGCGTTGAAGGGCAACCTGAATCTGGCCCTGGCGCTGGTATACAGTGATCTCAAGGCACAGATGCAGCGGCTGGTGCATCCCGGCTTCGTCGGCGAGGCGGGGGAGTGGCTCGAGGAGTATCCTCGCTACATGGAGGCGGCGCTGGTTCGCCTGGAGAAGGCCCCGCGGGAGCGCATGCGCGACCAGATGCACATGCAGGAGCTCCAGGCATTCGAACAGCGCCTGGCCGCCCGCCGTGCGAGCGAGCGCCGCGGGGGCATCGAGAATCCGGCGCTGGTGGAGTTCGGCTGGTGGATCGAGGAGCTGCGGGTCTCGCTCTTCGCCCAGCAGTTGGGCACGAAATTTCCGGTCTCGGTCAAGCGGCTCGAGAAGCGCTGGGCAGAGCTCACAGGGAGAACAGCATGACCCACGTGGTGATCACCGGCACCGGACTCTTCACACCGGAGCACGCCATCGACAACGATGCCCTGGTGGCCGCGTTCAATGCCTGGGTGGAGGCGGAGAACGCCCGTCGTGCCCAGGCGGGCGTCGAAGAGCGCCTCGACTATTCGAGCAGCGACTTCATCGTCAAGGCGTCGGGCATTCTCAATCGCTACGTACTCGACGCCGAAGGCATCCTCGACCCCGAACGCATGCGCCCGCGCCTGCCACGGTGCAGCAACGACGAGCCCTCCATCCAGTGCGGGATGGGCCTTGCCGCGGCCGGGCAGGCGCTCGAGGGCGCCGGGGTCGCTGCCGCCGATATCGACCTGGTGATCGTCGCCTGCTCCAACCTCGAGCGCCCCTATCCGGCCCTCGCGGTGGAGCTTCAGGCGGCGCTCGGTGCCGGCGGCTACGCCTTCGACATGAACGTGGCCTGCAGCTCGGCCACCTTCGCCATCGAGACCGCGGCCAATGCGATCCGAGTCGGCAACGCGAGTCGGGCCCTGGTGGTCAGCCCGGAGATCTGCTCGGCGCATCTCAACTTCCGCGATCGCGACAGCCACTTCATCTTCGGTGATGCCTGCACCGCCGTTGTGCTGGAGAGTGACGAACTGGCCACCGGCGATGGCGGTTTCGAGATCCTCGGCACCCGCCTGGTGACGCGCTTCTCCAATGCCATCCGCAACAACGCCGGTTTCCTCGACCGGGTCACCGACAGCGATCCCCGGGCGCCGGACAAGCTGTTCGTCCAGGAGGGCCGGCGGGTGTTCAAGGAGGTCTGCCCCATGGTGGCGGCACTGATCACCGACCACCTGGCGAGCCTCGGGCTGGCGGGAGACGACCTCGCGCGGCTGTGGCTGCATCAGGCCAACCGCCATATGAACGACCTGATCGCCCGCCGCGTGCTGGGCCACGACCCGAGTCCCGAGCAGGCGCCGATCATTCTCGATCGCTATGCCAACACCAGTTCGGCAGGCTCGATCATCGCCTTTCACCTGCATCGCGGGGATCTTGCCCCCGGCGCACTCGGTGTGGTCTGCTCTTTCGGGGCGGGCTACAGCGCCGGCAGCGTCGTGGTGCGCCGCCGGTGAGGGCTTCCGGACATCGAGATGCGGGATACGACAAGCGGCCAGGGATGGAGCATGCGATGAAGTGCGAGGAAAGCGGTAAGGGATGGGGGGGGATTGGCCGCCGCCTGTCGACGCTGCTGGCGGTGGTGTTGCTGGCCGGTTGCGCCAGTACCGCTACGGTGGAGGAGCGTCACCCCGACGACCCCTGGGAGGGGTTCAATCGCCGGGTGTTCGTCTTCAACGACGCCCTGGATCGGGCGGTGCTGAAGCCGGTGGCGCGGGGCTATCGCAGCGTGACGCCGCAGCCGGTGCAGACCGGGGTGGGCAACTTCTTCTCCAACCTCGGCGAGATCCGCACCGCCCTCAACAGTGTGCTGCAGGGCAAGCCGGGGAATGCCGGCATCGCCACCTCGCGCTTCTTGATCAACACCACGGTGGGCATCGGCGGCCTGTGGGACTTCGCCACCCACATGGAGATCACCGGCCGCGAGGAGGATTTCGGCCAGACTCTCGGTGCCTGGGGCGTGGGTGAAGGGGCCTATCTGGTGCTGCCCTTCCTCGGCCCGAGTACCGTGCGTGATACTGCCGGCTTGCCGCTGGACATGTACACTGATCCCGTCACCTATGTGGAGGACGACAAGGTGCGCTACGGGCTGACCGGATTGAGGATAGTGGATACGCGGGCCGGCCTGTTGGATCAGGAAGAGCTGATCCGTGGCGATCGCTATAGTTTCATCCGCGATGCCTGGCTGCAGCGACGGCGTTTCGAGGTCAGCGACGGCGAACTGGGCGATGACCCCTTCGCCAGCGACGAGTTCGACTTCGAGTTTGATGATGCGGATTTCGACGACGGCGCTTTCGCCGATTGAGGCACCCCGGCATGGACCGTCCCAAGCAGCTGATTGGAGTAATCGATGTTCCGGGTGAGGCCAGGGATGCGCTGGCCGAAACCATCGCCCGGGATGGGTTGGCGGTGTTCGCCGCCGACAGCATGGATGACCTGCCACCGGAGACGGCACTGGTGGTGGCCCATGCCCGTGCGGTCCCCAGTCGCGACTGGGCGCGCCTCAACGCCTCCCTGCCGACCCTGGTGGTCAGCGACAAGCGGCTGGACGCGGACCTGCTCAAGGCGGTGGATGCCGGGCTGGTCGACTATATCGTCGAGCCGTTGCGTCACGGGCAACTGCTGCGACGAATGATCCGCAAGGCGATCGAGCTGCACCGGCTGGCCCAGGAACGGGCCCAGGATCGCGAGCGTCTGGCCCAGCTCAATGAGCATCTGGGGGACCTCAACGAGAGCCTCGAGACCCACCTGGCGATGCTGCGCCTGGACCAGCAGGCCGGTGGACAGATACAGCGCAAGCTGCTGCCGCCGAGACCCCAGGTGGTCGGCGGCGTGTCCTGCGATTACTGGCTGGCCCCGTCGCTCTATCTGTCAGGGGATTTTCTCGATTTCCAGCGCTTCGATGAGCGCTTCATCCTCTTCTACTTCGCCGATGTGTCGGGCCATGGCGCCTCGTCGGCCTTCGTCACGGTACTGTTGAAGTATCTCTCCAATCGCTGGCAGGGTGAATGGGACGGCACCCGGCCGGAGAAGCTGGCGCCGCACTGGTTGGCGGAACTCAACCGCGAGCTGTTGGACACCGGCATCGGCAAGCACGCCACCCTGTTCGTCGGGGTGATTGACCTGGAGCGTCGCTATCTGCACTATTCGCTGGGCGCACAGCTGCCCATGCCGTTGATGGTGGCGAATGGCGAGGTCCATCCGCTGTCCGGCGAGGGCATGCCGGTGGGGCTGTTTCCGGGTGTCGAGTATCCCTCCCTGGGGTGCCCGCTGCCGGAGAACTTCCGCCTGTGGCTGTGTTCCGATGGAATACTGGAGTGCCTGCCGGGCGAGACGCTCGACATGCGGCTCAGGGAACTCGAGCAGCGGGTACAGGCCAGCGAGACGCTGGAAGACCTGCGGGGCAGCCTGGCCCTGGGAGACGTGCCCGCCGACGACGAGACCGTCGTCGAGGACGGCCCGGGGCTGGAAAAATTGCCTGACGACCTGACGATCATGATGTTGAGCGGATTTGGCAATGATGATTCATGAAGGCCGCATCCAGGCGGCGTTCGACTCCGGGGTCTTCGTGCTCAAGCTGTGCGGCGACGTGCGGCTGACACTCTGTGCCACCCTGGACAGCCAGGCGCAGCAGCTCTCCCGGACCCCCGGTCTCCGGGCGGTGATGATCGACCTGCGGGAAGCCTCCAACGTGGATTCCACGGCCCTGGGGTTTCTCGCCAAGGTGGCCATGGCCGTGCAGGGCAAGCTCGAGCAGCCGCCCACCATCGTCGCCGATCATCCCGATGTCCAGCGCATGCTCGACGTCATGGGCTTCGAGCGCTATTTCACCCTGGTGGAGTCGCCGATCACCGAACCCTGCGAGCTCAGCGACCTCCCCGAGGTGCCCGCTGACGAGGAGGGGCTGCGCCATCGCATCCTCGAGGCGCACCGTATCCTGATGCACATGAACGAGCACAACCGCGAGGAATTCCAGCCTCTCGTGGAGATGCTCGAGGCCCAGGAGGCCGCCTCGCACCACCATTGAGCCGCGACTGATCGATGATGCCAGCACGTTCGCGGCAGATGGCTCCGAGGCCGCCCCATAGGGCCTCCCCGCGTTGGCAACCGGCTACCGGTGCGTCTTCGACTAGCTGGTTCCTTTTCTCAGCTCGCCCAGCAGGGCCTCGAGCTTGCGTTGATCGTCCATGAACTTGCGGATGCCTTCGGCCAGTTTCTCGGTGGCCATGGCATCCTCGTTCATCGCCCAGCGGAATTCGGATTCGTCCAGTGGCTCCGGCGCATGCGTCTCGGCATCCAGTGGCGAGAGGCGTCGCTCCAGGGTGCCCCGGGTCTCGGCCAGTTCGCCGAGCAGGGCAGGGGAGATGGTCAGGCGGTCACAGCCGGCCAGGGCCAGGATCTCGCCCGCGTTGCGGAAGCTCGCCCCCATCACCACGGTATCGTAACCGTGGCCCTTGTAGTGCTCGTAGATGTCCTTGACCGACCGCACGCCCGGATCGCGATCGCCGGCGAAATCCGCGTCGGGCTCGCGGGCCTTGTGCCAATCGAGGATGCGGCCGACGAAGGGCGAGACCAGGGTCACGCCGGCATCGGCGCAGACCTGGGCCTGGGTGAGGCTGAACAGCAGGGTGAGATTGGTATGGATACCCTCGCGCTCGAGTTGACGGGCGGCACGGATGCCCTCCCAGGTGGAGGCGACCTTGATCAGGATGCGCTCGGGGCCGACGCCGTGGCGGTCGTAGCGCTCGATCAACGAGCGGGCCCGGGCCAGGGTGGCCTCGGTGTCGAAGGAGAGCCGGGCGCTGACTTCGGTGGAGACGTAGCCCGGCACCAGCTCGCTGATCTCGCTGCCGATCTCGACGGCCACCGCGTCCAGGGCGTCGTCGATATCGGTGGCCTGGCGGGCGATCGCCTGCAGCCGTGCGCGGCGCGCCTCCTGCTGGGCGGCCTGGAGGATCAGCGAGGGATTGGTCGTCGCATCGGTGGGCTGGAAGCGCCGAATGGCCTCGATGTCGCCGGTGTCGGCCACTACCGTGGTCATGCTCTTGAGTTGCGAAAGCAGATCGTCTGCCATTGGGCCTGGCTCCTTGGTTAAGATGATTCCACTGTAACAAGGCTGTGAGAGCGGGAACAGACACCGGCAGGCGACGCCTCCATGGGGTATTATTAGCTTCCTATCAAAGACAAGCCGACTGCGGAAAGGAGATCCCTTGAGCCTCAATGCGCGACGCGTGGCGATACTGGTGGCGGCCAACACGGCGCTGGCCCCCTTCGCCATCGATGCCTATCTGCCCGCCATGGCAGCCCTGGCCGCCAGAGTGGGGGCCAGCATTCATCATACCGAGCTGTCGATCAGTGTCTTCCTGGCGGGGTTCGCCATCGGCCAGTTGCTCTTCGGCCCGCTCTCCGATCGGCTGGGGCGCAAGCCGGTCCTGCTCGGTGGGCTGGTGGTGTTCATGCTGGCGAGCCTGGCGATCACCACCATCGGCTCGCTGTCCGAACTGCTCGTCTGGCGCTTCGTCCAGGCACTGGGGGGCGGCGCCTGCGTGGTCAACTCGGCGGCCATCGTGCGCGACTGTTTCAGCGGCCGCGAGGCGGCAAGCGTGATGTCGACCATGGTCATGATCATGATGCTGGCACCACTGGTGGCGCCGGTGGTGGGCAGCGGGCTCCTCTACCTGGCGGACTGGTGGCTGATCTTCGTCTTCCTGGCCGTCTATGCCGCCTTCCTGCTGTGGCTGATGAGCACCCGGCTGCCCGAGACCCGTGATCCGAACCTGCCCGCGGCCTCGCCGCGTCAGGTGTTGCGCAACTACGCCAGTGTGTTTCGCCATCGCGAGGGCATGGGCTACATCTGTGCCGTGGCGGCCTCCTTCGGCGGCCTGTTCGCCTTCGTCACTGCATCGCCCTACCTCTACCTGGAGCATTTTGGCCTCTCGCCGGCCATTTACCCGCTGGTATTCGGCATCAATGTGGTGGTGATCGCCCTTTCCAACCGCCTCAACATTCATTTGCTGAAGAGTCGCTCGCCACAGCAGAACCTGCATCTGGGGCTCACCGTGCAGTTGGTGGCTGCCAGTGTCCTGGTGTTGGCGGCCGCGGCAGGGGCCGCCTCGCTGCCCGTGGTAGTGCTGGTGATCATGGTCTATGCCGGCATGATCGGCATGATCACCCCCAACGCCATGTCGGCGCTGCTCGATCACTTCGGCCACATGAGTGCCACGGCCACGGCGCTGATGGGGGGCATCAAGTTCGGCGCCGCCGCCCTGGCGGGGGTGATGGTGGGGGCCTTCGAGATCGAAAGCCTCTGGCCCATGGTGCTGACCATGCTGGTGGCGTCGCTGGTCGGCAACTGGGGGCTGAGAACCCTGGCGGGTAGACCGGTGCCTGCCTGAGGCACTGGCCTGGCTCGATCGCCGCTGGCTGCAAGGCTGCTCGCTCGCCGTCTGCGCCCTCGCGGCGCTGGGGTTGCTGGTCTGAAGCGGCGGTCTACCACCACCGTCAGTCACTCTTGGTTACGCTCCTTTCGTCCTGTCATGAAGCTGTCATGCGGCTCCGGCAATGTGTGCCGTGAGAAGGCCAGACACCTTTCCATCGACAGGAGTGACTCGCATGAACCGCATCCTCAAGAGCCGTGCATTCAAGACCACGGTCATCGCTGCCACCGTCATGGGCGTGGCCGGTGTCGCCCAGGCCCGCGATCAGATCCGTATCGTCGGCTCCAGCACCGTCTACCCGTTTGCCAGCTACGTCACCGAGGAGTTCGGTGCCATCACCGAGTACCCGACCCCGGTCATCGAGTCCACCGGCTCCGGTGGCGGCATCCGCCTGTTCTGCAACGGCATCGGTGAGGGCACTCCTGACATCTCCAACGCCTCGCGTCGCATCAAGGCCTCCGAGGTGGAGCGTTGCGAAGAGAACGGCGTGACCGATGTCACCGAGGTGAAGATCGGCTCCGACGGCATCGTGCTGGCCCAGTCCAGCGCCAACGGCGAGCTCGACCTGACCCTCGAGCAGCTCTTCCTGGCCGTGGCCGCCCGGGTGCCGGTGGATGGCGAACTTGTCGACAACCCCTACGAGAAGTGGAGCGACATCGATTCCGAGCTGCCGGAGCGTGCCATCTCCATCTATGGGCCGCCCAGCACCTCCGGGACTCGTGACGCCTTCGAGGAGCTGGTGATGGAAGTCGCTTCCGAGGAAATGGAAGCCTACGGCGGCGAGGCCTTCACCGAGATTCGTGCCGATGGTGCCTACATCGACGCTGGCGAGAACGACAACCTGATCGTCCAGCGCCTGAGCGAGGACACCAACGCCTTCGGCATCTTCGGCTACTCCTTCCTGGTCGAGAACCCCGATACCCTGATCGGTACCAGCATCGATGGCGTGGCGCCCGACGCCGAGGCCATCAGCGCCGGCGACTATCCGGTGGCCCGCTCGCTGTTCTTCTACGTGAAGAACCAGCACGCCGAGGAGGTGTCCCCGCTGTACGAGTATGTCGAGATGTTCGTCTCCGAGACCATGATCGGCGAGGGTGGCTACCTGAGTGACCTCGGCCTGATCCCGCTGCCCGAGGCCGAGCGCGAGGTGGCCCGTCAGAAGGTCACCGAGCGCGTCGCCCTGCAGGTCGCCGATCTGTAAGACGCACGTCACGGGCAAGGAGGCCTGACCTGGCCGGCAGCCCGAGGCTGCCGGCCGTCGCACGTTACGGCAGTCTGCCTGCCGTTGCCATTCATCGAGAGAATCCTATGCAGACCAACCAACTCCTGGCACTGTTCAGCGGCGCCCTGCTGCTGCTGGGTCTGATAGCCTTCTTCCTGGGGCGTGCCAAGGCCGCGCGGGTGCGTGCCACCGGCACGGCCATGTATGCCCAACCCGACCAGTACGCCTGGTTCGCCGTGCTGGCCACCGCCGGTCCCGCCCTGCTGGTCAGTGCCGTGGGCGGCTTCCTGCTGCTGCTGCTGGGCGCCGAGATCCCGACGCCCTACCTGCTGGCCGGCAGCCTGGGGGTGGCCGCGATCGGCCTGATGGTGGGCATGAACCGGGTGCATCCGGACTTCCACGCCCGGCAGGCCATCGAACGGGTCATCCGCTGGATCCTGGTCGGTGCCGCGCTGATCTCGATCTTCACCACCTTCGGCATCCTCTTCTCCATCGTCTTCGAGGCGCTGCGCTTCTTCCAGATGCACAGCTTCTGGGACTTCATCACCGGCACCGTCTGGAACCCCGGCGCCAGCTTCCTGGCGGCGGCCGGTCGCGCCGCTGAGGGCGGAAGCGCCGCCCAGTTCGGATCGGTACCGCTGTTCGCCGGCACCTTCATGATCACCGCCATCGCCATGCTGGTGGCGATCCCCATCGGTCTGCTGGCAGCCATCTACATGGCCGAGTTCGCCCCCAAGCGGGTGCGTACCCTGGCCAAGCCCACCCTCGAGGTGTTGGCGGGCATCCCCACCGTGGTCTACGGCTTCTTCGCCGCCATCACGGTGGCGCCGATCATCGTCAACGTCGCCAATGCGCTGGGACTGGATGCGTCGTTCAACAACGCCGTGGCACCGGGCATGGTGATGGGCATCATGATCATCCCGTTCATCTCCTCGCTCTCCGACGACGTCATCAATTCGGTGCCCGACAGCATGCGTCAGGGCTCCCTGGCGCTGGGCATGACCAAGGGCGAGACGATTCGCGACGTGGTCATCCCGGCGGCACTGCCCGGTATCATCTCCGCCTCGTTGCTGGCGGTTTCCAGGGCGCTCGGCGAAACCATGATCGTGGTGATGGCGGCCGGCATGCGGCCCAACCTCACCGCCAACCCGCTGGAAGACATGACCACGGTGACGGTACGCATCGTCGCGGCACTCACCGGTGACCTGGAGTTCGAGAGTGCCGAGACCCTCTCCGCCTTCGCCCTGGGGCTGGTGCTGTTCGGCGTCACCCTGAGCCTGAACCTGGTATCGGTGCTCATGATCCGCCGCTTCCGCGAGAAGTACCGCGTCAACAACCTGTAACGCCGAGGAATCGCCCAGATGAGTCAATCCTTCGACGAGATCAGCGCCCAGCTCAAGAGGCGCCACCGCAAGTCGGCGCGACTGAAGTGGATCTCCATGGGGGCGCTGGGGCTGGCCGGCCTGTTCCTGGTGCTCTTCTTCGCCGACATGCTGAACAAGGGCCTGCCGGCCTTCCAGCAGGCCTACGTGCAGGTGGAACTGGACTACAACGAGGAGGCAAGCCGCATGGGGCGCGCGGCCATGGATCCCGAGGTCTCGCGGATCGTCAGCCGCAGCTTCGAGCGTCTGATCCCGGGGATGTTGCGCGATGATCCCGATCTGCTCGGCACCAGCGAGCGGCGCTGGGTACTGGCCAACGGTGAGGTGGACCAGTACCTGAAGGGACATCGCAACAAGCTCAGCGAGGCGGAGCGTGAGGTGGTCGACGAGCTGGCCGAGAGCGGCCAGGTGACGTTGAAGTTCAACACCACCTTCTTCTCGCGTGGCGACTCCAAGATGGCCGAGAGCTCGGGCATCCTGGCTGCCGCGGTGGGCACCGTCATGACCATGCTGGTGACCCTGGCCATCGCCTTTCCCATCGGCGTGATGACGGCGCTCTATCTGGAGGAGTTCGCCCCGGACAACCGCTTGACCCAGATCATCGAGATCAACATCAACAACCTGGCGGCGATTCCCTCGATCCTGTTCGGCCTGCTGGGCCTGGCGATCTTCATCAACTTCTTCGGGGTGCCGCGCTCCTCCCCGCTGGTGGGTGGCATGACGCTGGCGCTGATGACGTTGCCGGTGATCATCATCGCCACCCGCACGGCGCTGCGCAGCGTGCCCGACTCGATCCGCCACGCCGCCTTCGGGGTGGGCTGCTCGCGCTGGCAGGTGGTGCGCGACCATGTGCTGCCCCTGGCCATGCCGGGCATCATGACCGGTTCGATCATCGGCCTGGCCCAGGCCATGGGCGAGACCGCGCCGCTGATCATCGTCGGGATGGTGGCCTTCATTCCCGATGTGTCGGCGTCGTTCACCCAGGCCGCCACGGTGCTGCCGGCACAGATCTTCACCTGGGCGGGCGAGCCCGACCGCGCCTTCGTCGAGAAGACCGCCGGCGGCATCCTGGTGCTGCTCTCGATCCTGATCTTCCTGAATGCCACCGCCGTGGTACTGCGCAAGAAATTCGAGCGTCGCTGGTGAGCCAGCGCGTCACAGAGGACATCGACATGAACATGCAAGCCGCTCCCCGCCATGGCCAGACACCCGCGGTCGGACAACCGCATAA
This sequence comes from Halomonas kalidii, assembly GCF_030010475.1. Taxonomy (NCBI): domain Bacteria; kingdom Pseudomonadati; phylum Pseudomonadota; class Gammaproteobacteria; order Oceanospirillales; family Halomonadaceae; genus Halomonas; species Halomonas kalidii. Next base: position 172,146 of record NZ_JASCQN010000052.1, read on the forward strand.
CCGCAACGAAGAGGCCTGCCACGACCTGAGCATCCGGGTGCGCGATCTCAGCCTCTGGTACGGCCAGAGCCAGGCCCTCAAGGGCCTCGACATCGATATCTTCGAGAAGAATGTCACGGCGCTGATCGGTCCCTCGGGCTGCGGCAAGTCGACCTTCCTGCGCTGCCTCAACCGCATGAACGACCTGATTCCCGGGGTGCGCATCGCGGGGCTGGTGGAGATGGGCGGCCGTGACGTCAATGCGGCGAAGATGGACGAGGTGGCGCTGCGCCGCCGGGTGGGCATGGTGTTCCAGAAGCCCAATCCCTTCCCCAAGTCGATCTACGAGAACATCGCCTATGCGCCGCGCATGCATGACCTGGTCGGTCGCAAGGCCGAGCAGGACGAGCTGGTGGAAAGGGCGTTGCGCGACGCCGGCCTGTGGGAGGAGGTGAAGGACAAGCTGCACCAGCCGGGCACCTCGCTCTCGGGGGGGCAGCAGCAGCGCCTGTGCATCGCCCGGGCCATCGCCGTGCAGCCCGACGTGATCCTGATGGACGAGCCCACCTCGGCCCTGGACCCGATCTCCACGGCGACCATCGAGGACCTGATGGACAAGCTCAAGCAGCAGTTCACCATCGTCACCGTGACCCACAACATGCAGCAGGCGGCGCGGGTGGCCGACTACACCGCCTTCTTCCACCTGGGCGAGATCATCGAGTACAACGACACCAAGACGATGTTCTCCAACCCGGCCACCAAGAAGGCCGAGGACTACATCACCGGGCGCTACGGCTGAGTGCCATGACGCGAGAAGCAGCGACGGGGAGGCCTTGGCTTCCCCGTTGTCGTCTCCGTCCCCTGTCATACGGTTGACATCTGCTCGCTTTATATATGAAATTCCATATATCAAGGAGCCGCATTCATGAACAGGCAGCGGGTACTCTTTCTCTGCAACGCCAACTCCGCCCGCTCATTGATGGGCGAGGCATTGCTGCGACACCTGGCGGGCGATCGCTTCGAGGCCTTCAGTGCCGGCAGCGAGCCGGACCGCCCCCATGAACTGACGCTGGCGGCCCTGGAGAAGCAGGGCATCGCCGCCGAGGGGCTGGCCAGCAAGTCGCTGGACGACTTCGCCGGGGAGCGCTTCGCGGCGGTGATCGTGCTCTGCGACAAGGCGCAGCAGGCGTGCCGCGACTGGCGGGGAAGCTCGGACGAACACCTCTACTGGGATATCCGCGACCCGCGGCTGATCGACCGCCCCGACGCCTATGCCCAGGCCCTGCAGGAGATCCGCCGGCGCCTCACCCTGTGGCTGGCCAGCCGGGGCCAAGACACTCGGCTGTAATAATAAATTGTTACTAATAGATACGGCAGCCACCGCCGGGTCGGGAAGGAGACATGGTATCGCCAGGAGGGCGATGCCTGGCATGGTCGCCGGTCGCGCGCATCCTCCGCGCCACCTCCGCCATTCTTGCCTTCCGGAGAGCCCATGCTTCGCTTCGAAAATATGACGGTCAGACGCAGCTGGTCGCTGGTCCTGGCCGCCTTCGCCATCCTGATCCTCGGCGCCAGCCTGCTCGGTCTCTACTCGAACTATATCAGCCGCGATGCCTTCGGCACCCTCAATCGCCTCAACGTGGAACAGGCCCAGGCCCTCAACCGCGCCTATATCGACGTGCTGCGGGCGAGGGTCGAGATGGATCGCGCCGCCGAGCTGCTGCGAACTCCGGCCTTCGAACGGCCGGGGCCGGTCATCGAGCGGGCTGAGGCGCTGCTGGGCTCCGCCGAGGCGGCCTTCCGGCGCTTCCAGGCGGTGCCCCCCGCCCCCGGCCAGCAGGAGGCCATCGAGGCCCTGAGCCAGCGTTACCAGTCCCTGGTGGACAACAACCTCGGCCTGCAGCTGATGCTGCTTCAGGACGGTGACCATGCCGGCTATCGCTCCGGCCAGTCCCGGGTCACCGAGAGCAGCCAGGCCTTTATGACGGTGGCCGACGACTTCTTCGCCGCCTCCGTCGGCGAAGGCCAGGCGCTGGCGGCCCAGTTCCGGCGCCTGGCCGACTGGCTCGGCGCCAGTCTGCTGGCCACCCTGGCGACGGCGGCCCTGCTGGTGGCCCTGGTGCTGTGGGGCGTGACCCGCAACGTGATTCGCCCGCTGCGCGAGGTGATGGGGCATTTCCGGCGCATCGCCGAGGGCGACCTCTCGGCCCCCATCGAGGCCCGGGGCCGCAACGAGATCGGCCAGCTGTTCGCCGAGCTGGCGACCATGCAGGCCTCCCTGACCGAGACGGTGGGCTACCTGCGCCAGGGCAGCGAGGGCGTGCATGGCGCCAGCCGCAGCATGGCCGAGGACAATGCCTCCCTGGCCGCCCAGACCCAGCAACAGGCCGCGACCCTAGCCCAGACCGCGGACCACTTGGCCCACCTGACCCGGGCCGTGGAGGGCAATGTGAATACCGCCGACGAGGTGGGCCGCTCCGCTCAGGGGGCCACCCGACGGGCCCGGGAGGGGGAGACGGTGATCACCCGCTTTGCCGACACCATGGAGGCGATCCAGTCCCATTCCGAGGAGATCGCCAGCATGATCGCGTTGATCGAGAGCATCGCCTTCCAGACCAATATTTTGGCCCTGAACGCCTCGGTGGAGGCGGCCCGGGCCGGCGACCAGGGGCGCGGCTTCGCGGTGGTGGCCAAGGAGGTGAGCGAGCTGGCCTCCCGCAGTGACCACGCCGCCAAGGAGATTCGTGGGCGCATCGAGGCCTCGCGGCAGAGCGTGGCGGCCGGCGGCGAGCTGTCCCGCGAGGCCGTGGAGCATACCCGCGAGATCATCCTCGCCATCGAGCGGGTGGAAGCCCTGATGTCGCGCATAAACGAGGCCTCCCAGGCCCAGCGGGGTGGCATCGACGAGGTCAATGGGGCCATGGCGCAGATGCAGGCGGCGACCCGGGACAGCGCCCGTCTTGTGGAGTGGGCCGCCGGTGACGCCCAGCGCCTGGAGGTCGAGGCCCAACGCATGGCGGCCTTCGCCCGGGGGTTCCACCTCGACGCCGATCCCGTCGAGGACGAAGCCCCCGACTGGGCGGCCCTGGCGGAGGGGGCAGAGCCGCCAGCGGAGGAGACGGCGGCACGGCTGCCGGCCATCGCTTGAGGTCGGCACCGGGGAGTTGATAAATATGCTTTTCCGTATATATTCCTGCCCATATATTATCGCCGTTCTCGGCTAACCCCCAACAGATGAGGCGCTTCGGATGACGCTGACAATCGGAATCAATGGCCTGGGCCGTATCGGCCGGCTGACGCTGCGCAGCCTCTGGCCCCGCGTCGAATCAGGCGAGGTCGAGATCGGCCGCATCAACGACCCGGGCGGCGATGCCGCCACCTTCGCCCACCTGCTGGAGTTCGACTCGGTGCACGGCCGCTGGTCGCCGGGGGAGGGCATCGTCGCCGAGGAGGACGCCATCGTCATCGACGACAAGCGGATCGGTTTCAGCGCCAACGTTGCCACCACCGACAGCGACTGGTCGGGCTGCGATGTCGTTATCGAGTGCTCCGGCAAGATGAAGAGCCGCGAAAAGCTGCAGGCCTACCTGGATCAGGGCGTGGATCGTGTGGTGGTCAGTGCGCCGGTCAAGGAGGAGGGCGTGCTCAACGTGGTGGTGGGCGTCAATGATGACCGCTTTGAGCCCGAGACGCATCGCATCGTCACCGCGGCGAGCTGTACCACCAATTGCCTAGCGCCGGTGGTCAAGGTGATCCACGAAACCTATGGCATTCGCCACGGCTCGATGACCACGGTGCACGACATCACCAACACCCAGGTCATCCTCGATGCCCCGAGCTCTCCCGGCAAACCCGACCTGCGCCGTTCGCGGGCCTGCGGCATGAGCCTGATTCCCACCACCACCGGGTCGGCCAAGGCGATCACCGAGATCTTCCCCGAACTCGCCGGCAGGCTCAACGGCCATGCCATCCGCGTGCCCCTGGCCAACGCCTCGCTCACCGACATGGTCTTCGAACTCGCGCGCGAGGTGACGGTGGAGGAGGTCAACGCGGCGCTGAAGGCCGCGGCCGAGGGCCAACTGGCCGGCATCCTGGGCTATGAGGAGCGCCCGCTGGTCTCCATCGACTACCGCACCGACCCGCGCAGCTCGATCATCGATGCGCTCTCCACCATGGTGGTGAACGGCACCCAGCTCAAGCTCTACGCCTGGTACGACAACGAGTGGGGCTACGCCAACCGCACCGCCGAGCTGGCCCTGAAGGTGGGCCGTGGCTGAATCGCTTGCCGCTCGGCTGCGCGGGCTGCCCGTCGAGGTCCGCCAGTACCTGTTGATCACCGGCAACTACTGGGCCTTTACCCTTACCGACGGCGCCCTGCGCATGCTGGTGGTGCTGCACTTCCACCAGCTCGGCTACTCGCCGCTGGAGGTGGCCCTGCTGTTCCTCTTCTACGAGGCCTTCGGCGTGGTCACCAACCTGGTGGGCGGTTGGCTCGGTGCCCGGCTCGGCCTCAACCGCACCATGAACATGGGCCTTGGCCTGCAGATCGTGGCGCTGGCCATGCTGATGGTGCCCGCCGCGGCGCTGACCGTGCCCTGGGTGATGGCCGCCCAGGCGCTGTCGGGGATCGCCAAGGATCTCAACAAGATGAGCGCCAAGAGCGCGGTCAAGGTGCTGGTGCCCACGGACAGCCCCAGTGCCGGCAGTGCTCTCTACCGCTGGGTGGCGATCCTCACTGGCTCCAAGAACGCCCTCAAGGGCGCCGGTTTCTTCCTTGGCGGCCTGCTGCTGACCCTGATCGGCTTTCAAGGCGCGGTCGGCGTCATGGCGCTGATGCTCGTGGGTGTGTTGGGCTTGTCGCTGGTGCGCCTCAAGGCCGACCTGGGGCGCCAGAAGCGCAAGCCCAAGTTTCGCGAGGTGTTCTCCAAGTCGCGGGCGATCAACGTGCTGGCGGCGGCGCGGCTCTGCCTGTTCGCCTCGCGCGATGTGTGGTTCGTGGTGGCTCTGCCGGTGTTCCTCTATGACCAGCACGGCTGGAGCCACTGGACGGTGGGCGGGTTGCTGGCGATCTGGGTGATCGGCTACGGCGGCGTGCAGACCCAGGCGCCGCGCCTCACCGGGCTGGTCAAGGGCGGGGCACGCGGGGTCACGGCGTTCTGGGCGCTGGCGCTCGCCGGCCTGCCGGCACTGCTGGCGCTGCTGCCGCTGGCCCAGGTGGGCTGGCTGGTGGCGGGGCTGCTGGCCTTCGGCGTGCTGTTCGCCATCAACTCCAGCTGGCACAGCTACCTGATCGTGCACTACGCCCGGGCCGACGGCGTCTCCATGGACGTCGGCTTCTACTACATGGCCAACGCCATGGGCCGGTTGCTGGGCACGCTGCTCTCCGGCTGGGTCTACCAGGTCTTCGGGCTTGCCGCCTGCCTGTGGATCTCGGCGGCGTTGGTGGTGGCCAGTGCGGCGCTGGCCCTGGCGCTGCCGCGCCAGCACGCCTGAAGCGGGCCGCTGTCGGCCTGTGCCCCCTTCCCGTAGAATGGCCCTGAACAATCACCTGTCGTGGAGACCGTCTTGACGCTGCTGGAACCGGTTCGCTTCTTCAAGTGCCTGGCGGATGACACCCGCCTGATGCTGCTGCTGTTGATCCAGGTCGAGGAGGAGCTCTGCGTCTGCGAGATGACCCATGCCCTGGAGCAGTCCCAGCCCAAGGTATCGCGGCACCTGGCGCAGCTGCGCCGCTGTGGCCTGCTCAATGACCGCCGCGAGGGGCAGTGGGTCTACTACAGCCTCGCGCCCGGGCTCCCCGGCTGGGCGATCACCACCCTTCAGGCCGCCGCGCAGGGCGAGGCGGCCAGGCTCGGCGAATGCCGGTCGCGGCTCGGGGACATGGGGAATCGCCCCGAGCGGCGCCTGGCCATGTGCTGAGCGAGGACGTCACGAGAGGTGACGCCGAGCCCCGGTCTCAGCGTGTGGGCGTGCCGGCATCGGGATGGGCTTCGAGCTCCATGAGGCCGCGCAGCGCCAGGAGCCCGAGCAGCGGTCCCGGCAGCAGCCACCACAGCACCCAGGTGCCCTGCAGGCTCCACAGCGTGGTGGTCAGCGAGATCGCCGGGATGGTCAGGGCGAAGCCCACCGCGTTCATCACCGCCAGGGTCGAGCCGATCCGCTCCCGTGGCGCGGTGGCCGCGGCCAGGGCCGAGAACTGCGGCGAGTCGGCGATCACGGTCAGTCCCCACAGGGCGAGCAGACCCAGCAACAACTCGGGGGGTGCCCCGGGCAGCAGGGGGTAGGCCAGGCAGATCATCCCCGAGGTGGCCAGGGCCCGGCGCGCCACCCAGAGGCTGCCCCGCCGGCGACTCAGGCTTCCGCCGCCCACGCAGCCGATGAGCCCCAGGGCGATGATCCCGAACGACAGCCAGGAGACCAGACCCGGTGGCGCGGTGAGTCGCTCGACCTCGCGCATGACCAGGAAGGGGGTCAGCATCCAGAAGGCGTAGAGCTCCCAGCAGTGGCCGAAGTAGCCGCCTGCCACGGCACGAAAGCGCCGCTCGCGCAGGGCGGCGAGACCATCGAGCAGTCGAACCTTGCCGCCCGGCGGGGGCAGGTGGGGGCCGTCGCCCAGGGCGAGGACCATGGCGCCGCCGACCAGGGCCAGGGTCGAGGCGCCGAGCAGCGGCCACTCCCAGGGCAGGCTCAGGGTGGAGCCCCGCAGCAGGTGGGGCAGGGCGGTGCCCAGGGTGAGCATGCCGACCAGCCAGGCGAGTGCCGCGCCGGTGTGCCGTGGCGTCCAGCCGATCACCAGCTTCATGCCCAGCGGATAGATGCCGGCCAGGCATAGCCCGGTCGCGAAGCGCAGCAGCAGATCGAGAGGCGGATGAGCCGCCGCCAGCACGAAGCCGCCGTTGACCAGGGCGCCGGCCAGGCAGGAGGCGGCGAAGATGCGGCTGGCGCGGAAGCGATCGGCGAGCCCGGTGGCGGCGATGGTCAGGGTGCCGACGATGAAGCCGGCCTGGACCGACAGCGTCAAGCGACCCAGATCGGCCTCGGAGAGCCCCAGGTCTCGGGACAGCGCCAGGCCAACCCCGTTGACGCTGAACCACAGCGAGGTGCCGCAGAGCTGGGCCAGGACGATGATGAGGAGGGGATGGCGTTGCCACGAGGAAGCACTCATGCGTGCATCCTTGACCGTGGGCGTCGGCAGGGCAAGGCGACGAAAGCCGTAGCGCGGCCTGATCAGGTCTCCGCAGAGGCGGGGAAGCGGTCACGGGTGGCGTTGGCGATGCGTACCAGCGCCAGCATCAGCGGCACCTCCACCAGCACGCCCACCACCGTGGCCAGCGCCGCCCCGGACTGCAGGCCGAACAGGGCGATGGCGGCGGCCACCGCCAGCTCGAAGAAGTTGCTGGCGCCGATCATCGCCCCGGGGGCGGCCACGTTGTGGGGCACCTTCCAGGCCTTGGCCCAGCCATAGGCGACGAAGAAGATCAGGAAGGTCTGGAGGAGCAGTGGAATGGCGATCAGTACGATATGCAGTGGCGCCTCGAGGATCACCTCTCCCTGGAAGGCGAACAGCAGCACCAGGGTGATGATCAGGCCGATCGGCGTGATCGGGCCCACCCGCTTCATGAAGACGTCGTCGTACCATTCGGAGCCGTGGCGGGCGATCAGGGTGCGGCGGGTCAGGTAGCCGGCGGTCAAGGGAATCACGATGTAGAGCACTACCGACAGGGCGACCGTGTCCCAGGGCACCTGGATGTTCGACACGCCGAGCAGGAAGACCACGATGGGCGCGAAGGCGAACAGCATGATCAGGTCGTTGAGCGCCACCTGCACCAGGGTGTAGGCGGCATCGCCACGGGTCAGGAAACTCCACACGAAGACCATGGCGGTGCAGGGCGCGGCACCGAGCAGGATGGCGCCGGCCAGGTACTGGCTGGCCAGTTCCTGGGGAATGAACGGGCGAAAGATCACCATCAGGAACAGCCAGGCGATGGCGAACATGGTGAAGGGCTTGATCAGCCAGTTCACCGTGGTGGTGATGATCAGCCCCTTGGGCTGGCGGCGTACGCCGAGCACCGCGGCGAAGTCGATCTGCGCCATCATCGGAAAGATCATCGCCCAGATCAGCACCGCCACCGGGATCGACACCTGGGCGATCTCGAAGCGCGACAGGGTCTCGGGAACCGCCGGGGCGAACTGGCCGAGCAGCACGCCGGCGACGATGGCCAATGCCACCCAGAGGGAGAGAAAACGCTCGAACAGGCCCATGCCCTCGGCGGAGCTGGGTGCTGTCGTGCTGGAACGGGTCGTCATGGGCGCGTCCGTTGCTCGGCGAGAAGTGTGGACAGAATATATGTATTTCCATATGTCTTCAATCGATCGGCTCGTCGAGCCACACCGATCGCATGGCGCTGCTATGATCGGTCTCGCACGCCACGTCACCGTCATCGGGAGGCTCCTTGTCCGTTACCGCACCGCCCGCCACCGACTCCCTGCGCCTCGATCGACTGGGGATCGGCGAGCTCGAGAGTGTCAACCTGGCCGTCGAGCCCGGCGAGATTCTCTGTCTCTCCGGGGCCAGCGGCTCGGGCAAGAGCCGGCTGCTGCGCGCCGTCGCCGACCTCGAGCCCCACCGCGGCGAGGTGTGGCTGGGCGAGCTGGCCCAGTCGGCGGTGTCGGGCCACCGCTGGCGCCAACGGGTGATGCTGGTGCCGGCGGAGAGCCACTGGTGGGCCGACAGTGTCGGCGAGCACCTTGCCGACCCCGGTGACCGCGATCTCGAGGCCCTGGGGTTCGACCGGGAGGCGCTGGGGTGGCAGGTGAGCCGGCTCTCGTCGGGCGAGAAGCAGCGCCTGGCGCTGCTGAGGGCGCTGTGTCGCGAGCCGTCGGCGCTGCTGCTCGACGAGCCCACCGCCAACCTGGACGACGCCACCACGAGGCGCGTCGAGGCCTGGCTGGTGGAAAGGGTGCGCGAGCACGGCTGGCCGGTGATCTGGGTCGCCCACGACCGGGCGCAGATCGGTCGGGTGGCGAAGCGTCACCAGCGGATCCATGGCGGTGGCCTGGTGGAAGAGGAGCAGGCCGCATGGACGTGATCGAGCTCTCCTGGTGGCAACTGGCCCTGGCGGCGCTGATGGTGGTGGCGCTCGCCGGCTGCACGGCGGCGGCGCGACTGGGCATGAGCCGCAGTCTGCTGATCGCCGCGGCGCGCACCGTGATCCAGCTGGCGCTGGTCGGCCTGGTGCTCGAGGCGCTGTTCGCGGCCGAGCGGCTGCACTGGGTGGCGTTGATGGCGCTTGGCATGCTGCTGATCGCCGGGCGCGAGGTGATGGCGCGACAGAAGCGCCGGCTGCTCGGTGGCTGGGCCTTCGGCATCGGCACGGTGGCGATGTTCCTGTCGTCGTTCACCGTCACCGTGCTGACCCTGACGGTGATCATCGGCCCCGAGCCCTGGTACCGCCCCCAGTATGCGATTCCGCTGCTGGGCATGATGCTCGGCAACACCATGACCGGGGTGGCGCTGGCGCTCGATCGTCTCACCGAGACCGCCTGGCGTCAGCGCGCGGTGATCGAGAACCGCCTGATGCTCGGCCAGCGCTGGCAGGAGGCGATCGGCGACATCCGCCGCGAGGCGATGCGCAGCGGCCTGATGCCGATGATCAATGCCATGGCCGCCGCCGGGGTGGTCAGCCTACCGGGGATGATGACCGGCCAGATACTCGCCGGCAGCCCGCCGGCGCTGGCGGTGAAGTACCAGATCCTGATCATGTTCACCATCACCCTGGGCACCGGCTTCGGCACCCTGGCGGCGGTGGCGGCGGGCAGCCGGCGACTGTTCGATGGTCGTGAGCGGCTACGGCTGGATCGGCTGGCGGTGCCGAAATAGCGGCGCCCGCCGCAAGGCGGGCGCCGGATAGGAGCGGGTCGCGAGTCAGTCGACCAGTTCGACCGCCACCGCGGTGGCCTCGCCGCCGCCGATGCACAGGCTGGCGATGCCGCGCTTGCCGCCCCTGGTGCGCAGGGCATGGATCAGGGTGGCGATGATCCGCGAGCCGGTGGAGCCGATGGGGTGGCCCTGGGCGCAGGCGCCACCGAAGACGTTGACCTTGTCGTGGGGAATGTCGAGCCCGTCCATGGCCAGCAGGGTGACCACGGCGAAGGCCTCGTTGATCTCGAACAGGTCGACGTCCTTCACGCTCCAGTCGAGCTTCTTCAGCAGCTTGTCGATGGCCCCCACCGGGGCGATGGTGAACTCGCTGGGGTGCTGGGAGTGGGTGCTGTGGCCGAGCATCCGCGCGATGGGCTTGACGCCGTGCCGGTCCGCCGCCGCCTGGCTGGCCAGGATCAGCGCCGAGGCACCATCGGAGATCGAGCTGGAGTTGGCGGCGGTGATGGTGCCCTCCTTGGCGAAGGCCGGGCGCAGCGAGCGGACCTTGTCGAGCTTGGCCTGAAAGGGCTGTTCGTCGTGATTCACCACGCTCTCGCCCTGGCGGGTGGTGACCGTGACCGGCACCATCTCGGCGTCCAGGTGGCCGGCGTTGGTGGCCGCCATGGCGCGCTCCAGCGAGGCGATGGCGAAGTCGTCGAGGCGCTCGCGGCTGTAGTCACGGGAACTGGCGACCTCCTGGGCGAAGACCCCCATCAGCTTGCCGGTCTCGGCGTCCTCCAGGCCATCGAGGAACATATGGTCCTTGAGTTCGCCGTGACCGAGGCGATAGCCCGTCCGCGCCCTGGTCAGCACATGGGGCGCGTTGGACATCGATTCCATGCCGCCGGCGAGGATCATCTCGCCGCTGCCGGCGCGGATCAGGTCGTGGGCCAGCATGGTGGCCTTCATGCCCGAGCCGCACAGCTTGTTGATGGTGGTGGCGCCGATGCCATCGGGAATGCCGGCCTGGCGCATCGCCTGGCGTGCCGGGCCCTGCTTGACACCGGCCGGCAGCACGCAGCCCAGGATGCCTTCGTCGATGGCATCGGGGGCGATCCCGGCGCGCTCGATGGCGGCGCGGATGGCGGCGGCGCCGAGCTGTGGCGCGGTGAGGCTGGAGAGGCTGCCGAGCATGCCGCCCATGGGGGTGCGGGTGGCGGAGAGGAAGACGATATCGTTGGACTGGCTCATGGTGGATACTCCCGGAGTAGCAGTGCGGGTGGTGCGATTATCGTTATACGAGTTGCCGGCCCGTGGGGCAGGGCGCGTTGACCTGCCGTCGGGGCTGTGGTTTTCTCAGGGTCAACCAAGCAAGCGCTAGTGTAAACGTCGATGAATGTAATGAATGACTCCCCGCGCCGCAAGGAACTCACCCGCCAGGCCGCCCAACTGTTCGTCCAGGAGGGCTTCGACCGGACCACGGTGCGCATGCTGGCCCAGGAGATGGGCATCAAGTCCGGCAGCCTCTTCCATCACTTCCGCGACAAGCAGGAGATCCTCGCCGCGGTGATCGAGGAGGGCACCCAGAACGCCCTGGCCATCGCACGCGAGACCCTTCAACAGTGCGACAACACGCCGGAGGCGCGGTTGCATGCCATGGCCCGCGCGCATCTCGAGACCCTGCTCACCGACCGCAACGCCCATGTGGTGGCACTCTACGAGTGGCGACGTCTCGACACCGCGGCCAGGGACCACCTGAGCCACCTGCGCGACGCCTACGAAGCGCTGTGGGAAGACGTCATCGACGAGGCCCTGGCCGCCGGCTTGATTCATGGCGACCGCTTCCTGGTCTCGCGCTTCGTCATGGGGGCATTGAACTGGACGGTGCGCTGGTACGATCCGTCGGGGGCGCGCTCGCCGGATGACCTGGCTCGCGAGCTGGTCGCCATGATCACCCGTCCCGCTACCTGAGGCCGTTCACGGGACTTGCGGCCCGCCACGCTCGACCATCGTCTAGTCCCTTCTGCCCGTTCAGGGGTTGCTCCCTTCCGCGAGAGCCTCTAGCTTGTACCAAGCGCTTGCTAGGTTGACGCTTACGTCAACTGTATATAACCAGAAGGTTGGCGCATACGCCAGCGCCACGGTCACACGATCGCCGACATTCTCTGCCGACAACAAGCACAAGCATCCGTGAGGGCATGACATGAGCACAGCGTCGACTCCCGAGTACCGGGCCTACCTCGAGACCTTCAGCGTGGATGACGTCATCGCGCGGCTGGACGACCATCGCGACGGCAAGGCCAACGCCTTCGAGTCCTGCTGCGGGCGCCACCTGCGTGCCGGCCGTGGCGATGTCCTCGCTCTGGTGCACGAGGACACCGAGGGCCGGGTCAACAAGCTGAGCTACGCCGAACTGGAAGCCGAGAGCGCCAGGCTCGCCGGTTGGTTCGCCGAGCGTGGCCTGGGCGTGGGCGACCGTATCGCCTGCATGCTGCCACGCTCGCCGCAGTTGCTGGTGGCGGTGCTGGCCAGCTGGCGCATCGGTGCGGTCTACCAGCCGCTGTTCACCGCCTTCGGTCCCGACGCCGTCGACTACCGCCTGGGGCGTGCCGACACCCGGCTGGTGATCACCGATCACGTCAACCGCTTCAAGTTCGACGGCCTCTCCCAGTGCCCGCCGGTGCTCGCCGTGGGCGGCCCGAGCGCCGAGCACGGCGACGACCTGGACTGGGCCGAGGCCCTGGCCCACTCGCCGATCGAGGCCAGCCCGCCGCGGCTGGCGCCGGACGCGCCCTTCCTGCAGATGTTCACTTCCGGCACCGTTGGCAAGCCCAAGGGCGTGGCGGTGCCGCTGGCCGGCATGCTGGCCTTCGCCCTCTACATGGAGCTGGCCATCGACCTGCGCGAGGACGACCGCTTCTGGAACATGGCCGACCCCGGCTGGGCCTACGGGCTCTACTACGCCATCGCCGGTCCGCTGCTGCTGGGCGTGACCACCCACTTCTGCGAGGCGGGCTTCAGCGCCGGGGGCGCCATGGCGTTCATGCAGCGCCACCGCATCACCAACTTCGCCGCCGCCCCCACGGCCTACCGGCTGATGAAGGCCTCGGGGCTGTTCGACGGCGCCCGCGAGACCCTCGAGCTGCGCGTGGCGAGCTCCGCCGGCGAGCCGCTCAATACCGAGGTGGTGAGCTGGGTCGAGCGCGCCCTGGGCTGCCCGGTGATGGACCACTATGGCCAGACCGAGACCGGCATGACCTGCTGCAACCACCATGCGCTGTCTCACCCCAAGCATATCGGGGCCATGGGCGTACCGATGCCCGGCTACCGCCTGGCGATCCTCGACGCCGAGTACCACGAGCTGCCCCCGGGGGAGCCGGGCGTGCTGGCGGTGGATATCGCCAACTCCCCGGCGCATTTCTTCGCCGGCTACACCTGGCAGGAGAAGCACCCCTTCGCCGAGGGCTACTACCTGACCGGCGACGTGGTGATCCGCAACGAGGACGGGACCTTCCAGTTCGCCGGCCGCGACGATGACATCATCACCACCGCCGGCTACCGGGTCGGGCCCACCGACGTGGAGAACAGCGTGATGACTCACCCGGCGGTGGCCGAATCCGCCGCCGTGGGCCAGCCCGACGAGATCCGTGGCGAGATCATCAAGTCCTACGTGGTGCTGCGCGACGGTTTCGAGCCGAGCGATGCGCTGGCCGACGAGATCCGCCAGCAGGTGCGCGAACGGCTCTCGACCCATGCCTTCCCGCGGGTGATCGAGTTCGTCGACGTGCTGCCCAAGACCCCCAGCGGCAAGATCCAGCGCTTCAAGCTGCGCGCCGATGCCGCCGAGAAGGCCGAAGCGGCCCCGGCCAAATGACGACCCCGAGGAAATCGACATGCAAGTGAAGGACAATACCTTTCTGATCACCGGCGCCGCCTCCGGGCTGGGGGCGGCCACCGCCGAGCGCCTGGTCGCCGGCGGAGGCCGCGTGGTGCTCTGCGACCTCAGCGAGGCCGTGGAGGCCCACGCCGAAAGGCTCGGCGACGCCGCCCGGGCGGTGCGCGGCGACGTCACCTCGGGTGACGACATCCAGGCCGCCATCGATGCCGCCCTGGCACTCGCCGACGGCCGTGGGCTCGCCGGGATGATCCACTGCGCCGGCGTGGTCAGCGTGGCCAAGCTGGTCGACCGCGACGGCAATCCCGCCGACCTCGACGCCTATGCCCGCACCATCCAGATCAACCTGGTGGGCACCTTCAACGTCATGCGCCTGGCCGCGGCCGCCATGGCGAAGAACTCGCCGGGCGAGGACGGCGAGCGCGGCGTGATCGTCAACACCGCCTCCATCGCCGCCTTCGACGGCCAGGTGGGGCAGTGTGCCTACAGCGCCTCCAAGGCCGGGGTGGTGGGCATGAGCCTGCCTGCCGCCCGCGAGTTGTCGCGCCACGGCATCCGCGTGATGGCCATCGCCCCCGGCGTGTTCGAGACGCCGATGATGAGCGAGATCCCCGACGAGGCCGCCCAGGCCCTGGCCGCCGCCGTGCCGTTCCCCAAGCGACTCGGCAGGCCCGCGGAGTTCGCCCGCCTGGCCGAGCAGATCGTCACCAACCCCATGCTCAACGGCGAGGTGATCCGCCTCGACGGCGGCATCCGCATGCAGTAAGCCGGGCTTCGCCCGGGGCTTGAAGCTTGAAGAGCGGCGCTCCGCACCTGGAAGCTGGAAGTACACCCTTGACCCGGCAGTGAGTGGGGGCAAGCTGTTTTCCAGCTTCCAGATAAAACGAACGCTTGACTCTTTGCGATGCGACGGCTAATTTCAAACGTATGTTTGAAAGCGGTTGCCGCCGCTCTCGTGCGCCCGACTTCAGGCGACCTTTTCTGGGAGAGATCGAGATGCCCGACTATCAGGCCCCCCTGCGCGACCTGCGCTTCGTGATGGACGAGATGCTGGACTACCCGGCCCACTACGCCCGCCTGTCCGGCGGCGAGGAGGCCACGCCCGACGTGGTCGCCGCCATCCTCGAGGAGGGCGCGCGCTTCGCCCGCGAGGTGTTGCTGCCGCTGAACCAGAGCGGTGACCGGGAGGGCTGCCTGCTGGAGGGCGGCGAGGTCAAGGCGCCCAAGGGCTTCAGGCAGGCCTATCAGCAGTACGTGGAGGGTGGCTGGCCGAGCCTGGCCGCCGACCCCGAGCACGGCGGCCAGGGGCTGCCCCACTCGCTGGCCATGGTGCTCTCCGAGATGATCTGCGCCACCAATCTGGCCTGGGGCATGTATCCCGGGCTCTCCCACGGCGCCGCCGATGCCCTGCGCCATCACGGCACCGAGGAGCAGCAGGCCACCTACCTGACCAAGCTGGTGGAAGGCGTGTGGACCGGTACCATGTGTCTGACCGAGCCGCACTGCGGTACCGATCTGGGCCTGATCAAGACCCGTGCGGTGCCGAAGGCCGATGGCGCCTTCGACATCACCGGCACCAAGATCTTTATCTCCGCCGGCGATCATGATCTGGCCGAGAACATCGTCCACCTGGTGCTGGCCAAGCTGCCGGACGCCCCGGAGGGCTCGAAGGGCATCTCGTTATTTGTAGTGCCCAAGTTTTTACCGGATGCCGACGGCAATCCGGGCGAGCGCAACGGCGTGGCCTGCGGCTCGCTGGAGCACAAGATGGGCATCCACGGTAACGCCACCTGCGTGATGAACTTCGATGGGGCCCGCGGCTTCCTGGTGGGGCCGCCCAACAAGGGCCTGGCCTGCATGTTCACCATGATGAACGCCGCCCGCCTGGGCGTCGGCATCCAGGGCCTGGGGCTGACCGAGGCGAGCTTCCAGAATGCCCTGGCCTATGCCCGCGACCGCCTGCAGATGCGTGCGCTCTCCGGCCCCCAGGCACCCGAGAAGCCCGCCGACCCGATCATCGTCCACCCGGACGTGCGCCGCATGCTGCTGACCCAGAAGGCCTTCGCCGAGGGCGGTCGGATGCTGGTGCTCTATACCGCCCAGATGCTGGACATCGTCGAGCATGGCCAGGACGCCGCCGAGCGCGAGCGGGCCGAGACCCTGCTCGGCCTGCTGACGCCCGTCGTCAAGGCGTTCCTCACCGAGGTCGGCTTCGAGGCGACCAACGAGGGCGTGCAGGTCTTCGGCGGCCACGGCTTCATCCAGGAGTGGGGCATGGAACAGTTGGTGCGCGATGCGCGCATCACCCGCCTCTACGAGGGCACCACCGGCATCCAGGCCCTCGACCTGCTGGGCCGCAAGGTGCTGATGAGCCAGGGCGAGAGCCTCAAGGTCTTCACCAGGGAGATCCACAAGTTCTGCCAGGCCGAGGAGGGCAACGGCGGGCTGGCCGAGTTCGTCACGCCGCTGGCCAAGCTCAATACCGAGTGGGGCGAGCTGACCATGGGCATCGGCATGAAGGCGATGCAGGATCGCGAGGAGGTGGGTGCGGCGAGCGTCGACTACCTGATGTACGCCGGCTACGTGACCCTGGCCTACCTGTTCGCCCGGGCGGCGAAGCTGGCCAGCGCCATGCTGGCCGAGGGCACCGATGAGGCCGCCTTCTACCAGGCCAAGCTCGACACCGCGCGCTTCTACTTCCAGCGCCTGCTGCCGCGCACCCGCGCCCACGCCGCCATGATCCAGGCCGGCGCCGGCTCGTTGATGGCGCTCTCCAGCGAAGACTTCGGCCGCGGCTTCGAGATCTGATACCTCTCTCTCGATCGGGAACGATCGGTGGCTTGGCGGTGGGCATCTTGCCCGCCGCTTTTTTTGCGTGTGCCGTAGCGTCGATCGAACGCTATCGATCCCCTGCCGCCGGTGATGCCTCCGTGGCCGCTCCCCTTGCACTACGCTTGGTCATGACCGGAGGCAGAAGGGGAGGGAGGCCTTGTACCCGCACGACGACATGAGCATCGACCGGTTCCGCGCGCGTCTCGCCGCCGGCGAGAGCCAGCCGCTGGATTGGTGGCATCTCTGCCGCGAGCGTATCGCAGCACGCGAGCCCGAGGTGCAGGCCTGGGAGGTGCTCGCCCCGCGCACACCCGAGCCTCCCGCCGCCGGGCTGCTGCGCGGGGTGCCCGTCGGGCTCAAGGACATCATCGAGACCCGCGACCTGCCCACCGCCTGGGGCACCGGCGGCTACCTCGGCACGCCGGGTTCGCTGGTCGATGCCGCCCTGGTCACGCTACTCGAGCGGCAGGGGGCCTTGATCATGGGCAAGACCGTGACCACCGAGCTCGCCTACTTCACCTCCGGCAAGACCCGCAATCCCCATGATCTCACGCGGACCCCGGGCGGCTCCTCGAGCGGCTCGGCCGCGGCCGTGGCCGCCGGCATGGTGCCGCTGGCCTTCGGCACCCAGACCGCCGGCAGCATCATCCGCCCGGCGAGCTACTGCGGGGTATTCGGCTTCAAGCCGACCTTCGATGCGGTGAGCCTCGCCGGGATCAAGTCCTTCGCCCCGTCGCTGGATACCCTGGGCTGGTTCGCCAACCATATCGAGGATATCTGCACGACCTTCTCGGCGCTGACCCGGGCACCGGCCATCGACGCCCTGCCGACCCTCGATGGCGTACGGGTCGGGGTGAGAAGCCTGCCGAGCGACCGGGTGCTTGACGCCGACGTGCAGCGGGCGCTGGCCCGCACGCGGATCCGGCTCGAGCGACTGGGGGCCAATGTCGTCCCGCTGCCGCTGGACGAGCGGTTCGCCGCCCTGGTCGAGTACCAGAAGGAGGTCATGGCCTACGAGGCGGCACAGACCCTGGCCAGCGAGCACCGGCAGCATGCCGACAGCATGGGCCCTCGGCTGGTGGCGCTGATCGAGGAGGGGCAGACGCTGCCCTATGCACGCTACCGGCAGGCGCAGCAGGCGGCGAACGAGCTGCGCCAGGTGCTGTCCCGGTTCTTCGTCGACGAGGTGGACGTGATCCTCGCCGCCAGTGCCCAGGGGGTGGCGCCCGAGGGACTCCAGGCGACCGGCGATCCGCTGTTCTGCCGCGCCTGGACGCTGCTCGGCGTGCCCTGCCTCAACCTGCCGCTGGGCCGCGGTCACCAGGGGTTGCCGGTGGGGGTGCAACTGATCGGCGACCGTTTCCAGGACGACCGGCTGCTGGCGATCGCCCGCTGCCTGATGCAGGTCCGTCCCGGCTAGCCGCCTGTCGGATTCGACCGATCGTCGCGAAAGCCCGGGTTTCGCAGCAGATCAGCGTCGAGCCCGACAGGCGGCTCCAGGCGGTGCGCGTCCAGTCACGCAGCGTACTTGCGCCGGTGTAGCTCGCGCACCTGCTGGTCGAGGCCGGGCACCGGCCCCTCGACCTCCAGGCCGGGGACGACCTCCCGGATCGGTAGGGGGCGCACCGGTGGCGGGGGCGTGCCGAACTCCTCCAGCCAGCCGACGAACTGTGCCGCCGAGCTGGCGTAGACGATGCGGCCCAGGCCGACCCAGCCATGCGCGGCGGCGCACATCGGGCAGTGCTCGCCGGAGGTGTACACGGTGGCGGCGGCTCGCTGCTCGGGGGTGAGGTGCTCGGCGGCCCAGCGGGCCAGGGCGAACTCCGGGTGGCGGGTGCTGTCGCCGCCGGCGACACGGTTGTGGTCCTCGGCCAGCACCGTGCCGTCGGCGCCGACCAGCACCGAGCCGAAGGGCTCGTCCCCGGCCTCCAGGGCCTCTTCCGCCAGGGCCACGCAGCGCCGCAGGTGCTGCATGTCCGTCTCGTCGATCATTCGGGTTTCCTCCGTGCTGTCGCCCGTCCGCGCTGCTGGCCGAAGGCCGCGGCACGGACGGCGGGGGGCGAAGCCGTCGAGGCAGGCGGATGCACCGCCTCCGAGTTGCACTATAGCCTCCGCCGCAGGGAAGCGGGACACATCGCCATCTCCCTGGAATCGGTGATGGCACGCCGATGCCGTGATAGGTTCGAAGGGGGAGCAGGCGCACAAGCGGTGTTGACGTGGCCGCGCTGTCTGCAGACATCCTTTGGTAAGCCGTGGCTGGAGGTCCGTCGATGCCTGAAGGGCAAGGCAGGGGGTGGAGAGCGCTCGCGTGGAGCCACGCACATCTGGCCCTGGCGGTGCTGGTGGTGCTGCTCTGGTCGCTGCTGGGGGACCGGCTCGCCGGTCTGCTGTTCCTGCCGGCCTGGGTGCTGGTCACCCAGCTGATCGCCGCCGGCAGCCTGGAGGCCGCCCGGCTGCGTCGCCGTGCCTGGCTGGACCAGTACCTGCGTGACGATTCGCCCTGGCACCGCTGGCTGCGCGGCGGGGCGCTGATGGTGGCCCGTCACCAGTTGCTGGGCGCCTGCCTGGCACTGCTGCTGCTGGTGCAGCTGCGCCTGCTGGCCTGGGGCGACTGGCCACTGCTGCTGTTCGCGGTGGTCGGGTTGGTGGTGCTGCGCAATGGCCTGCGTCGTCGCCTGGCGCGGCATGTCATCGGCGAGCATCTCCCGGCGGTGACGCGGCGCCTGGTGGTGGTGCCCGCCGCCGGCCTGCTGACCCTGGCGCTGGTGGTCGCGGCCCTCTGGTTGCCCCAGCCCTATCTGGTGGGCCTGGGCTGGGAAGAAGCGCTGCTGCGGCACCTGCAGGGGCGCGACGCCGCTTCGCTGCTCGGTTTCTTCGAGCGGCTGGGCAGCGCCGTGGAGCTCACCCAGTACTGGGCCATGCAGAACGCGGTGGAGAGCCTGCGGCTCGGCGCTCCCCTGGCGCTGCTGGGCTGGCTGCTGCTGTTGCTGACCCAGAGCGCCTTCGCCTGGGCCTATGTCCGCCTGTTGATCGGTGCCGACGCGCTGCGCCGGGAGGGCCGCCGGTCAGCTCCCGTAGCGTCGCGTCTACGTGGCGAGGAGGAGACCCCATGAACTCGGCCCGAGGCACCCGGGCCATGGCCGGGTGGCGAATGAGCGGCTGGCGAGGCTGGGTCGCCTCCCTGCTGGCGGTCATGGCGCTGATGCTGCTGCTCGACCTCGGCCATCGCCTGCTGCAGGGCCGCACCGAAGCGCCGCTATTCCGGGTGGTGGTCAACGGCGAGTCACTGCTGCTCGATGCCGAGACCCACGCCGAGTTCGGCCGGGACCTGGACCGACTCACCGCACGACTGCAGCAAGACGTGGCGGCCGGGATGCAACCCTGGGTCGACGAGCGACTGGAGGCGGCGTTCGCGACGCTGGAGGCGGCGGTGCCGGGGTATCTCGACTGGTACTACTCGCTGTCCGGCAGCTACCTGCGGCTGGGCATGGCGGTGGCCGGCGAACTGGAGGACTGGCTGGACGCGCAGCGCCACGAGCGCCTGATCGCCGCCAGCGGGGTCGAGGAGGACCTGGCCGAGCTGGAGGCGGAGTATCCGCAGCGGCTGGCCCGGGTGCAAGAGGGGCTGATGCAGGGCGCCGCCCAGCGGCTTCTCCGGGAGTACGCCCCACGGCAGGCGGCGCCGGCAGGGGAGGGTGAAGGCCCCGTCCATGCCCTCGATCTCGACCTGGTGCTGCAACGGGCGCTGCACGACAGCCTGGACGCCACGCGCTGGGGCACCGCCACCCTGGGCGGTGCCGGCATCGGCCTGGTGGCGGGCCGCGCCCTGGCCCAGCGGCTGGGGGCCGGAGCCGCCGCGCAGGGCAGCCGGATGGCCATGCGCAGCCTGCTGGCCCGCCTCGGCACCAATACCGCCCGCTCGCTGGCGTCGGGCGGCGCGGTGGCCGCCGCCACGGCGCCCACCGGTCCCGGGGCCATGTTGATCGGCACGGCCACCGCCGCGGTCTCGCTGGCCGGCTTCGTCGGCAGCGAATACGCGCTGCTCAAGGTCCAGGAGGCCCATTACCGGCCCGGGATGGAAGCCCAGCTTCACGAGGAGATCGACCGGGCCAGGGAGGAGCTGGCCCACTCGCTCGAGGACCTGGCCACGGGCAGTACCATGACCTTGGCCTCGCGAATGGAACATCATGCCGGCGAGGCCGAGGAGAGTGAGCAGATGCCCGAGGAGTACCGGATCTTCGGCACTCGGGGCGATTGAACGGGACCCCCGCCTCGCCTGGCGTGAAAGCGGGGAAGACGGCCAGCCCTTGCGGAGCCGGTCGCGCTCGGGTCAGAGGGCACTGTGCGCGCAGGTCACCGATGGATTGAAGGGCGCGAGGCTGCCGTTGCTGTTGTCGACGAACCAGACATGTTGGTCGTAATGCGGCTCGAAGCCGTGCGCCTCGTCGAGCTCCGTGGCCGGGTCATCGGCCATGGGATCCCAACTGCGGTCGGCGAAGCTCGGGGCCTCGGTATGGCCCGCTTCCTCCCACGCCTTACGGAATACCAGGTTCTCGACTCCGACCAGCACCAGTGAGTCATCTTCCCGGGGTTCATAGAGCAGGATGGCCGGCTCGAGGAAGTCGGTGTGGATGCCGGTGCCGTCGACCCGTGGCCCGGTCGCCGTGATGCCCAACAGGCCCGGGTGCAGGTAGTGGATGCCCATGCCGCCCAGCTCGGCATGCAGGCCATGGGCCCCGGCCATCACGCATTCGCCCGACGGGTCTGGAATGTACCCTTCCGCCAGGGCGACATTCACATCCTCGAACCGCTCCACGGCGACGCGGATCGATTCGATCAGCTCCGTGACCTCATCGGCCTGGGCGTTTCCTGCCAGGGGGCCGGACAGCGCGAATCCGGCGGTGATGGCACCTCCCAATACGACTGCTCCACGCATGTGACTGTCCTCCACGGGCATCGAGTACGCCGAGCCCCGGCAGCCCTGCCGTTCGGCACCGGCCTGCCCGAGCGGGCCCCTTGCAGGGAGAGTGAAACCGCCGAGGGGTCCTGTGCTCATCATATTCAAGGCGCCATCTCGTCGACGCGTGATTTTTTCCCTTCTTGGGTTTCAGGGAAATGCTCAAGGGAGAGGCGAAATGCTGAGCGCCGATCGTCATTCCCGGTGGGTGGCAGTGTCAGCCTCGGCGCGTCACTTCGAGGGGAGCAGTGCCGTTACCCATACCAGGGCCAGGTCGGCCATGGCCCCGTCGTCCAGGCCCTGCGTATCCAGTGAGGCCCAGGTGGTGAAGGCGAGGGCGTGGTGGAGCGTGGCGGCGAGCCGGGTATCGGTGCTCGCGCCGAAGCCTTCGATCAGATTGTCGCCTACTCGACGCAGGTGGGCACGAAACTCTGCCATGGGGCCCTGCAGCGCCGGCACGGCCGACTCGTCCCGGTGTGCGGCGGCCCACATGCGCTCGGTACCGCGATAGTAACGATAGAAGGCGGCCAGCGCCGCACGGGTACGCGCCGGCCCGGGCTCGAGGTCGGCCCAGTCGGTCGGATCGGGAGGCGGGTACTGTTCCAGCCAGTGTTGGGTGCAGGCCTGGAACACTGCCGTTTCGTCGGGAAAGTGGCGGTAGACGGTCAGCCGCTGCACGCCGGCGCGTTCGGCGATGGCGCTGATCGTCGTGGCGCGTGGGCCGATCTCCTCGTGCAGCTGCATGGTCGCCTCGACGATCCGCAGCCGGGTCTCTTCCCGCGATTCCGCGCGCTTGCGCTGGGTATAACGGCGTCTGGTGGTCATTCAGTGAACATACATGTTCATTCAACTATTGACAAGTGAGGTCGGCGGGCTTAAATGTCGCTTGTGAACAATGGTGTTCACTCAAAAAAAGAGGGGGTGCCGCATGACCAACAACGACAACATGACCATCAGTCACGACGCCGTAATGCTGGAATGCCAGGCGGCCGGGAGCGACTGGCGGGTGTTGCCCGCCTTCCTGCCGGTTCCGGGGCTGGGTGGGCTGGCCGTCAACGCCTTCCTGCTGAAGGGGGCCGAGCCCGTGCTGGTCGACACCGGCCTGGCGACGCTGGGGGAGGCCTTCGTCGAGGCGCTGGAGGCGGAGATCGATCTCGACGACCTGCGCTGGATCTGGCTGAGCCATACCGATGCCGACCATATCGGGAATCTTGCGCGCATCCTCGAGCGCGCGCCCCGGGCCAGGGTGGTCACGAACTTTCTCGGCATGGGCAAGATGGGCATGCTCGGGCACGACCTCTCCCGGGTGCAGCTGCTGGAGCCGGGGGCAAGGCTCGAGCTCGGCGATCGCAGCCTGGTGCCGCTGCGGCCACCGTACTACGACGCACCGGAGACGCTGGGGTTCTTCGACACGCGCTCCGGCACCTGCTTCGCGGCCGACAGCTTCGGCGCCCTGCTGCCCGAGACGGCCACCCCGCTCGAGGAGGTCGATGCGGATGCACTGCACGATGGCCTGGTGGCCTGGTCGTCCATCGATGCGCCCTGGCTCGCGACGGCAGACCGCGAGGCGCTGGGGCGTACACTCTCGTCGCTGCGGCGGCTCGAGCCGACGACGCTGTTGTCGGGCCATCTACCCGTCGCCTGTCAGGGTGTCGAGCGTCTCACTGCCTTGGTGCACGACGCCTGGTGCGTCGGCCCCAGCTCCGGCATTGCGCCGGACTCCATGGAGGCCGTGGCGGCGGAGCATGGCCTTGGCAGCCGGGGCCCGGTCATGCCGTCTTCCATTTGATGTTGCAGCCCATCGATGGCTTCTGGTCGGCGTCCGGCGACTGACCGGCCAGCACGGCATCGGCGGCGGCACGCAGGTCGGCCCCGGTCACCGGGGTCTCCTTGCTCGGCCGGCTGTCGTCGAACTGGCCGCGGTAGACGAGCCGGTGGTCGGCATCGAAGAGGAAGAAGTCCGGTGTGCAGGCGGCCTGGAAGGCGCGGGCCACGTCCTGGCTCTCGTCCACCAGGTAGGGAAAGCCGTAGTTCCGAGAGCGGGCCTCCTCGATCATGCGCGTCGGGCTGTCGTCGGGATGGCTGTGGAAGTCGTTGCTGTTGATGGCGACCACGGCGAGGCCGCGTTCGCCATACTCTCGGGCGAAGTCGGCGAAGGCATCGGCAACGTGCTTGACGAAGGGGCAGTGGTTGCAGATGAAGGCCACCAGCAGCGGCTGGCCCTGGAAGTCGGCGCTGTCAATCTCCGTGCCGTGGGGGTCGGGAAGGCGGAAGGGCAGCAAGGGACTACCGAGCTCGGCCATGTTCGAGGGCGTCAGGGACATGGGGAAGGCCTCCTGTAGTGCTTGAAGGATAGTCTCAGGGTAACAGAAGGCGCCGCTGGAGTCGGCCGGCCGGGCCTGTCTAAACTTGATCAGGCCAAGGCCGGTTACGAAGGCGAGAAGTGCAGCGCCCCTTCCTGCAGGCGTGCAGGCAGGCGGATAGTTGAATTCGCGGACCTCTCGCTGGTCCATGGGAGGATAACGAGCGACGGGGCGACACAGGGAGGAGGTGACGGATATGAGCGTGCAGCAGGTAACCGAAGCGGAACTGCTGGCCCGAGTCGAGCGCTGCATGGCCGGCGAGCGACTGGTGGTCGAGCATGAAGGCAAGCGTTTCTCGGCCCGAGTACAGCATGTCGGCTCCACCGGGGTGAAGGTCATTCCGGAGACGGCGTTGCAGGGCAGCCACGGAGCGCCCGGCGACATGGACGGCTTCATGGTCTCGTTCGGTGAGATCATGGAAGTCGAGATCGGCGGCGTCACCTATCGGTGGCGGTGAGTCGCAGGCTGGCTCAGGGGGGCGGTGGGTAGCCGAGCTCGGCGCCGAGGCGAGCGGCGTGGGCCGAGATCCAGCTCGGGTCGAAGGGCCCCCAGTCGCGAATCACATAGCGGCCGATGTTGTGCCGCTCGCCGGCGTCCTTTTCGAACTCGCAGACGATGTCCAACTCGGCCAGGGCGCCCAGGGTGTCCTGGGCGGTGCGTCGTGGCATGCCGGTGGTGGCCATGATCGCCGGTACGCTGGTGACGCCGCTGTCGACCAGGTGGGCGACGTAGAGGCGTCGGTAGAAGCTGGACTGGGTCTTGGTGAGTGGCATGATCGGCCCCTGGCTGTCGCGGGTCACTCGGAGACGAGCCTGCAAGAGTAGTCGAGCCGAAGTGCGTCGGCAACAGGATCCGATCGACAGCGACGTTTCCACTCCCGCTTGTTAGAGATCAAGGCCTTCCCCCGAGAAGCTACCATGCTGTGATGAGGGGCTGTGTCGGGGGGCGAGCAGGGTGCCGCCCCGTCGCCGGGTTCATGAGGGAGAGTAGCGATGACCTGGAATGTGTTCGTGATCGGGTTCGATGAGCTGAGCAGGCGGCTGCTCCGGCATCTGGAGCACGGTGAGGACTATGCATTCCACGCCTTGCTGTCGCTCGACGAAGTGGTGCAGGCCGACGAGTACCGGTTCGATCGCCTGGTGGCTGACGCCCTGGCGGAGCTCCGGCGGTTTCCCGGTTCGGTGGATGCCATCGTCGGTTACTGGGACTTCCCCACCAGCGCGCTGGTGCCGGTGTTGCAGCAGCGGCTCGGGCTGCGAGGTCCTTCCCTGGAGGCCGTTCTGAAGTGCGAGCACAAGTACTGGAGCCGCCTCGAGCAGAAGAAGTCGGTCCCCGAGTGCGTTCCGCTCTTCCAGGCGGTCGACCCCTTCGACGAGCATGCCGTCGAGACGATCCATATCGACTATCCCTTCTGGATCAAGCCGGTGAAGGCCCACTCTTCCCACCTCGGCTTCCATATCGAGGATGCTCGGCAGCTGCAGGAGGTATTGCCCCTGATCCGCGCGGGAATCGGCCGTTTCGGCACCCCCTTCGATGAGGTCACGGCGCATGCCGACCTGCCCGACGAGATTGCCGCGGTGAGCGGCCAACACTGCATCGCCGAGTCCATCATCTCTTCCGGCCGCCAGTGCACCCTGGAGGGCTATGTCCAGCACGGCGAGGTCCATCTCACCGGCGTGGTGGACAGCATACGCGACGCTTGGTATCGCTCGGTCCTGCTGCGCTACGAGTATCCCTCGCGGCTGCCCGACCCGGTGCAGCAGGACATGCTTGCCATCACCCGGCGCGTCATCGCGCAGATCGGCTACGACGCCGCGCCATTCAACATCGAGTTCTATCATGATACCCAGAGCGACCGCCTCTGGG
Organism: Halomonas kalidii; assembly: GCF_030010475.1. Lineage (NCBI taxonomy): Bacteria > Pseudomonadati > Pseudomonadota > Gammaproteobacteria > Oceanospirillales > Halomonadaceae > Halomonas > Halomonas kalidii. The sequence goes on from NZ_JASCQN010000052.1 coordinate 197,900, forward strand.
TGCTGGAGATCAATTCCCGGATTTCACGTTCCCATGCAGCGCTCTTCCAGCTGGTCGACGGGGCTCCCCAATTCCAGGTGATGGTCGACGTGGCACTGGGGGTCGAGCCGCGCATGCCGCACCGCGAAGGTCGCTATGCCGTCGCGGCCAAGCAGATGCTGCGGGTCTTCGAGGACGGCATCGTGTGCCGCGTGCCATCGGCGGAGGAGATCCGGCGCGTCGAGCAGGTCTTTCCGGGCACGACGGTCGAGATCAACGTCCGCGAGAGGATGCGGTTGTCGGAACTGCTCCATCAGGACTCCTTTTCCTGGGAGCTCGGGGTGCTGTTCACCGGGGCCGACACCCATGACGAACTGCTTGCCCGGATCGCGCGATGTGTGGAGATGCTGCCGTTCGACATCGCGCCGCTTCCCGACGAGGCGGTGAGCTGAGTCGACGAGAGGGTGTCGGGGCGGCCAGCCACCCGGGTTGATGGAGGGGCCTGATGAGAGTCGTGACCGATTTTCCCCATCGCGTCGAGTGTCATGATCCGGTCTGGATTCCCATGGCCGATGGTATCGCGCTCAATGCTCGCCTCTGGCTGCCGGAGGGGGCCGAGGCCTCGCCGGTGCCGGCCATCCTCGAGTACATACCCTACCGGCTGCGCGACGGCTCCGCGCGGCGCGACGTCATGCACCATCATTACTTCGCCGGCCACGGCTATGCGTCGATCCGCGTCGATATCCGCGGTAGCGGCGACTCCGGTGGCGTGCTGACCGACGAGTACCTGGAGGAGGAGCTGGCGGACGGCGAGGCGATCCTGCGCTGGCTCGCCGACCAGCCCTGGTGCGACGGCAATGTCGGCATGATCGGCATCTCCTGGGGCGGCTTCAACGGCCTGCAACTGGCGGCCCGGCGGCCCCCCGAGCTGAAGGCCGTGGTCAGCGTCTGTTCCACCGACGACCGCTACGCCGACGATGTGCATTACATGGGCGGTTGCCTGCTGGGCGACAACCTCTCCTGGGCTTCGACCATGTTCGCCTACAATTCGCTGCCCCCGGACCCGGCGGTAGTCGGCGACCGCTGGCGCGAGATGTGGCGTGAGCGGCTGGAGGGCAGCGGCCTGTGGCTCGCCACCTGGCTGGTGCATCCACACCGCGATGCCTACTGGCAGCACGGCTCCATCTGCGAGGACTTCTCACGGGTCGAGGTGCCGGTGCTGGCTGCCAGTGGCTGGGCGGATGGCTACTCCAACGCGGTCAAGCGGTTGGTGGAGAACCTGCCCGGCCTCTGCAAGGGGTTGATCGGCCCCTGGAGCCACAAGTATCCGCACCTGGGCGAGCCCGGCCCGGCCATCGGCTTCCTGCAGGAGTGTCTGCGCTGGTGGGAGCAGTGGCTCAGGGGGGAGGAGCGGGGGGTGGCCGGCGATCCGGCGATCCGGGTCTGGATGCAGGACAGCATGCCGCCGACCACCCGCTATGGTCACCGCCCCGGCCGCTGGGTGGCGGAGCCATGCTGGCCGTCACCCACTGTCACTCCCTGGCGGCTGCCCCTGGCCCCGGGGCGGCTGATGCTCGATGGCAAGGACCGTGGCGACGAAACCGCGCTGACCCTGCAGTCACCGTTGACCTGCGGCCTCTTCGCCGGCAAGTGGTGCTCCTATGCCGCGGGGCCCGACCTGGCCCACGACCAGCGCCAGGAAGACGGTGGCGCCCTGATCTTCGACAGCCCGCCGCTGGACGACACCCTGGAGATCATGGGGGCCCCCCAGCTGGAGCTGGAGTGTTCCGCCGATCGTCCCGTCGCCATGGTGGCGGCGCGCCTCTCTGACGTGGCACCGGACGACAAGGCCACCCGGGTGACCTACGGTCTGCTCAACCTGACCCACCGCGACGGGCACGAGGCGCCCTCGGTGCTGGAGCCCGGCCGTCGCTACCGCGTCAGGGTGGCGTTCAACGACGTGGCCCAGGTGTTCCCCCGTGGTCATCGGCTGCGCCTGTCGATCTCCACCTCCTACTGGCCACTGGCCTGGCCTCCACCCGAGCGCGTGCGGCTGACGATCTTCGACAAGGGGAGCGCCCTGCACCTGCCCGTGCGCCCGCCGCGTGGCGAGGATGACCGCCTGGTCCCGTTCGCTGAGCCGGAGGCGGCCCCGACCATCGCCACCACGCGTCTCGAGCCCGGGCATCACAACTGGTATGTGCATCGTGACCTGGCCGAGGATCTGTCGACCCTCGAGGTGATCAACGACAATGGCCGGGTGCGGCTGGAGGATTCCGGCCTCGAGGTGCAGACTCGGGCGGTGGAGCGCTATCGCTCCCGGGCCGACGATTTCGGGTCCATCAGTGGCGAGACGCGCTGGGACCGCTCCCTGAAGCGGGGGGATTGGGAAGTCAGCACGGTGACGCGCACCGTGNGTGCTGACTTCCGACGCCGGGACCTTCCACCTTCATGCGACCCTGGATGCCTATGAGGGGGAGCGGCGGGTATACTGCCGCAGCTGGGATGTCACCATCCCGCGCCGGCTGGTGTAGCGACCGGGGTCACCGCTCAGCGCTTGAGGAACCAGCCCTTCATGACGTCGGTGATGCGGCGCATGTCGGCATCGTCGGTGATATAGGCGGGCATGGTGTAGAGCCAGCGGCCGATGGGACGCAGCCAGACGCCCTGCTCGCGGGCCCAGTGGCCCACGCCGGCAAGTTCCGCGTCGTCGCGGGTCTCGATCACCGCGGTGGCGCCGAGCACCCGCACGTCCCCGACCGCGGGATGGGCAGCGAGCGTCGCGTCCTCGAGCAGCTCATCGCGCAGCACGCGATTGAGTCCGGCGATGCGGCCCAGGTAGTCCTCTTCCTCGAACACCGCGAGGCTCTCCAGCGCCACCCGGCAGGCCAGCGGATTGCCCATGAAGGTCGGGCCATGCATAAAGGCATGGTGGGGGCTGTCACCGACGAACGCCTCATGCACCCGGTCCGTGGCCAGGGTCGCCGCATGGCCGAGATAGCCCCCGGTGAGCCCCTTGGAGAGCACCATGATGTCCGGCGTCACGTCGGCATGGTCGGCGGCGAACAGCTTCCCCGTACGGCCGAAGCCGGTGGCCACCTCGTCGAACACCAGCAGCACGTCGAATTCGTCGCACAGCTCGCGTGCGCCCCTGAGGTAGTGGGGCGAGGTCATGTTGAGCCCGCCGGCGGCCTGCAGCAGGGGCTCCATCAGCAGGGCGGCGATCTCGTGGTGGTGGGCCTCGAGCACCGCGCGCAGGGCGTCGAGGTCGGCCCGGACCGCTTCCGGCTCGGCGTCGAAGGGTGCAGTGGGGGCCGGGGCGAAGTGATGCCGCGGCAGGTAGCCGGCGAACAGCGAGTGCATGCCCTCCTCGGGGTCGCACACCGCCATGCAGCCGGCGGTATCGCCATGGTAGGCCTTCATCAGCGAGAGCAGGCGATGCTTGCCGGGCCTGCCGCGCAGCTGGTGATACTGCACGGCCATCTTCATCGCCACTTCCATGCCCACCGAGCCACTGTCGGAGTAGAAGACGTGGTTCAGCCCCGCCGGGGTGATCCTGACCAGTTCCCGGGCCAGGCGGTCGGCGGGCTCGTGGGTCAGGCCGCCGAGCATCACGTGGCACAGCTCGCCGGCCTGCTCGCGGATCGCTGCCACCAGCCGCGGGTGGGCATAGCCATGGATCATGCACCACCAGGAGCAGGTGGCGTCGAGCAACGACTCGCCGCTTTCCAGGGTGAAGCGCGGCCCCGTGCCGCCGACCACCTTGGGCGCCGGCGATTGGGTCTTGAGGTGGGCATAGGGATGCCAGACGGGGGACGTCATGCGGGCCTCCGGGGGACGAGGGTGGCGAACAGGGTCGGGCGAGCGGAGCGAAACGCCGGGGACGCTAAGGCGCCGTGCTTTCCCGGGGGAAGACGGACATTCGCTTTTGAAATCGAGGAGCTGAAATGGTGCGGATGGGGAGACTTGAACTCCCACGCCCGAAGGCACCAGAACCTAAATCTGGCGTGTCTACCAATTCCACCACATCCGCACGGTCGGGCAGGCGTCCACATTGTACGGACGGGCCTTCGCAAGTCAATCGACATCGGGCAGCACCAGGTGGTCGGCGGTGGCTTCGGCCAGCGCCCGGGGGCTTCTCGCCGCGAGGCGTGGCACCACGCCCAGGCAGGGGCTGGGCAGCCGATGGGTCAGGGTCGCCAGGTTGTCGCGGTACAGCTCGCGGTCGGATGCGAAGGCGGGATCGAGCAGGTTGCCCACCCAGCCGGCGAGGGGCTGGCCGTCGGCGACGATCGCCTCGGCGGTGAGGCGGGCGTGATTGAGGCAGCCGAGCTTCAGCCCCACCACCAGGATCACCGGCAGGCCGAGACGCCCGGCGAGGCCCGCGAGATCCTCGTCCTCGTTGAGCGGGACCCGCCAGCCGCCGGCTCCCTCGACCAGCGTCAGGCCGCGCGCGAGGGCGAGCATGGGCCGCAGAGGATCGACCAGGTCGTCGAGGCCGAGGGCGACGCCCGCCCGGCGGGCGGCCAGGTGCGGGGCGATGGCGGGGGCGAAGGCGAAGGGGTTGATCGCCGCGTAGGGCTGGGCCGGCGCACATTGGGCCTGCAGCGCCAGGGCATCGGCGTTGCGCAGTCCGTCGGCGGTGCGTTCACAGCCCGAGGCGATGGGCTTGAGCCCGAGCGTGCTCAGGCCGCGGCGGCGCGCCAGGGCGAGCAGGCCGGTGGTGACCAGGGTCTTGCCGGCGTCGGTATCGGTACCGGTCACGAAGTAGGCGGGCATCTCAGCGCTCCAGCACCAGGGTCAGCAGCCGGTAGGAAACGGGCAGGCCGTCGGGCTCGCGCAGGGCCTCGTAGCGTCGGCGGGCCCGGGCCAGGTCGGCGCGGGTGAGCCGTTCGCCGCGGGCGGCCTGGGCGCCGATGCCCTTGATCGAGGCCATCACCGCGGCCAGGTCCGGGTAGTGGAAGCGGCGGGTGGCGGCCTCCACCGTGACGCCGGTGAAGCCCGCCAGCCGGGCCGCCGCCAGGTGGCGCTCCCGTGAGCGGAACGCCAGCAGGGCGGCGGGCTGCCCGGGGTGCGACCAGGCCTCGTTCACCTCGGTCAGGGTGCCCGGCCCCAGGGTGTTGATCAGTGCGCACCCGCCCGGGCGCAGTACCCGGTGGAGTTCGCCGAGCACCGCTTCCAGGTCGGGGCACCACTGGATCGCCAGGTTGGAGAACACCAGGTCCAGGCTGGCATCGGACAGCGGCAGGGCGGCGGCGTCGCCGCACAACCAGCCGGCTCGCGCCCCGTGGCGCGTCCTGGCCACCTCGAGCATGCCGGGCGCCAGGTCGAGCCCGGTCACCCGGCAGCCGGGGCCATGGCGGTCCGCCAGGCGGGCGCTCCAGTGGCCCGGCCCGCAACCCAGGTCGAGTACGGCCCGGGCCGGTCGGGCCGGCAGCCGGGCCCAGAGTGCCTCGCCCATGGCCTGCTGGGCGTGGGCGAGGCGCTCGTAGCGGTCGGCGGCGCGGGAGAAGGCGTGCGCCACCCGGCGTTGCCAGTCCGGGGGCGGCGGCTGTGGCGAGTGAGCGGTCGAGGCGGTCATGTGGGGCACTCCTCGGTCGGGGCCGGCGCCCGGGCGATGCGGGCGAGACACGCCGCCAGGGCGTCGGGTTGCGACAGCATCGGGCAGTGACCGGCGCCGGCGAGCCGTTGCTCGGCGGACGCGCGCAGCGCGGGAGCGAGCAGCGGATCCCGTTCGCCGGCGATGCGTCGTACCGGGCAGGGCGAGGCGTCGAGCCGGGCCGAGACATCCAGGGTGGCGAGCCGTTCGAGGCCGGCGGCCAGGGTGGCGGCTTCGGGCCCCGGCTCCCGGCCGATCAGGTCGATCAGGCGGCGGTGAGCGGCTCGCGGAGCGGGTTCGCCCTGTAGCTGCCAGCGCAGGAAGTGTTGCCGGGTGGCCTCGCCGTCGCGGGCGAAGGCGCGCCGGAAGGCGGCGAGCTCCTGCGGTGGGATGCCGCCCTCGGTACAGAAGCGTGGTCCCATGCCGAGCAGTACCAGCGCCCGGGGGGCGGGCAGGTGGTCGAGCAGGGCGGCGGCGAGCAGGCCGCCCAGCGACCAGCCGACCCAGACGGCATCCGCGGGCAGGTCGCCGGCCATGGCCGCGGCCAGGGCGGCGAGGTCGTCGGGATCGTCGAGGCCCGGGCACGCCCCATAGCCGGGCCAGTCGGGGGTGGTCACCTCGAGGCCGGCCGGCCAGTGGGCCTCGAGCGGGCGCCAGATGCGGGCGTCGATGCCCCAGCCGGAGAGCAGCACCAGGCGGCTCATGGGGCGACCCCGTCCCGGCCGCCGTCAGCGTCCGCCTGGAGCGCGGCCAGCGCCTCGAGCAGGGCGTCGAGGTCGGCATCCGTGTGGGCGGCGCTGAGGGTGATGCGCAGCCGTGCCTGGCCAGGGGGGACGGTGGGCTCGCGGATGGCGCCGACCAGCAGTCCCCGTTCGCTCAAGCGCCCGGCCCAGCGCATGACGCGCTCGCTGTCGCCCAGCACCAGCGGCTGGATCGGCGTGTCGGAGTCGGCCAGCGGCAGGCCGAGTCGGGCCGCCTCGGCGCGGAAGCGCCGGATCAGGCTCGCCAGCCGGGTGCGGCGTTCGGGCTCGACGGCAAGGATGTCGAGCGCCTCGAGCGTCGCCGCAGCGACCCCGGGCGGCTGGGCGGTGGTATACACATAGGGTCGGGCGAACTGGATCAGGTGCTCGATCAGTGCGCGGCTGCCGGCCACGAAGGCGCCCCCGGTGCCCAGCGCCTTGCCCAGGGTGCCGACCAGCACCGGCACCCGGTCGATGCCGTGGGCGCGGCCCACGCAGCCGTCGCCGTGGCTGCCGAGCACGCCGAGGCCGTGGGCATCGTCGATCATCAGCCAGGCGCCGTGGCGCTCGCTGGTCGCGGCGAGGCCGGCGATGTCGGCCACGTCGCCATCCATGCTGAACACCCCGTCGCTGACCACCAGCCGGAGCGCCTCTTCGGGGGCGCGGGCCAACAGTCGCTCGAGATCCTCGAGGTCGCGGTGGTGGAAGCGCCGCGAGCGGGCACCGGCGAGAGTGGCGCCGTCGAGCAGCGAGGCGTGGTTGAGCCGGTCCTGGAAGACCTGGGTCCGGCCGTCGCAGAGCGCCTGGAGGGTGCCGAGGTTGGCCATGTAGCCGGTGGAGAAGAGCAGCGCCGCCGGCCGGCCGGTGAGCGCCGCCAGGCGCTCCTCCAGGGCCTCGTGCACCTCGAGATGGCCGCTGACCAGGTGCGAGGCCCGGGCGCCGGCGCCGAAACGCCGGGCGCCGGCGGCCTGGGCCTCCGCCAGTCGCGGGTCCCGGGCCAGGCCCAGGTAGTCGTTGCCGGCGAAGTCGAGCACACCCTCGGAGGTGTGACAGCGCCGCGTGCGCCACAGCCCGCGGGCCCGGCGTTCGCCCACCCGCTCGGCGAGCCACGTCGTCCAGTCGCTGCGTGGTGCCAGCATGCGGACCTCAGGCCTCGGTGGCGGCAGTGGCGTCGTAGGCCAGGGCGGCGGCCCGGGCCTGGCCGGCCTGGCGCGCCATGGCGGCCTCCAGCGTTTCCCGCTGGCGGTCGTCGTCGGCACAGGTCTCGCGGCGTTCGGGGTGGAGGCCGAGCTTGGCGAACAGCGCCCGGTCCTGCTCCACCTGGGGGTTGGACGTGGTCAGCAGCTGGTCACCGTAGAAGATCGAGTTGGCCCCGGCCAGGAAGGCCAGCGCCTGGGTCGATTCGTTCATCTGCTCGCGACCGGCGGAGAGGCGCACATGGCTCTTCGGCATCAGGATGCGGGCCACGGCGATGGCGCGGATGAAGTCGATGGGATCGAGATCCTCCGCGTTCTCCAGCGGGGTGCCGGGGACCTTGACCAGCATGTTGATCGGCACCGACTCGGGGTGTGGCTCGAGCTTCACCAGTTGCTGGAGCAGGGCGGCCCGGTCGCGGGGCGCCTCGCCCATGCCCAGGATGCCCCCGGAGCAGACCTTCATGCCGGCCTCGCGCACGTTGGCCAGGGTCTCCAGGCGATCGCCGTAGGTGCGGGTGGTGATGATCTCGCCGTAGTACTCAGGCGAGGTGTCGAGGTTGTGGTTGTAGTAGTCGAGCCCGGCCTCGGACAGGCGCCTGGCCTGGTCGGAGTCGACCATGCCCAGCGTCATGCAGGTCTCGAGCCCCAGCGCCTTGACCCGGCCGACCATCTCCAGCACCACCTCGAGGTCCCGCTCCCGCGGGCTCTTCCAGGCCGCGCCCATGCAGAAGCGGCTGGCGCCGGCCTCCTTCGCCGCCCGGGCCTGTGTCACCACCTTCTCGATCTCCAGCAGCTTCTCCTTGCCGAGCCCGGTGTTGTAGTGGCCGGACTGCGGGCAGTACTTGCAGTCCTCGGGGCAGGCGCCGGTCTTGATCGACAGCAGGGTGGAGACCTGCACGGCATTGGCATCGAAGTGGGCGCGGTGCACCTGCTGGGCGCGGAACAGCAGGTCGTTGAAGGGCAGGGCGAAGAGCGCCTCGATCTCGTCGAGGGTCCAGTCGTGGCGAACCGCCGGAGAGGTGGCTAGGGTCAGGGTGTCGGCGCGAGTATCGGCGAAAGAGTCGTGCGGCACGGAGGACATGGCAGGCTCGCTTATGGTCAACTTTGTCGGAATCACCAGGTTGTCGGACAGCTTACGGGCTCGACGGGGCTTGTCAACCGCATGGATCGATCTGGTTGACGGCGCCCTGCGTCGGGCGCTGCCGGGCCGCTGCGCGTTCTGCCTGGCCCCCGGCAGCGACGGCCACCCCTGGTGCGAGGCCTGCTTCGCGTCCCTGTCCTGGAACCTGCCGGCCTGCCCGTGCTGCGCCGAGCCCCAGCCGGGGCAACTGGCCGGGCGCCGCTGCGGAGCCTGCCTGCGCCTGCCGCCGGCCTACGACCGGGCGCGGGTCCCGCTGCGCTATGAGGGTGAGGTCGCCGGCCTGGTGCGGCGCTTCAAGTTCCACGCTTCGCCGCGAGCGGGCGCGGTGCTGCTCGACCTGCTGACGGCCGGGTTGCCGGCCGAGGCACTGGCCTGGCCCGCGGCCGTGGTGCCGGTGCCGCTGCACCCCCGGCGGGCCCGGGAGCGGGGCTTCGACCAGGCGGGCTGGCTGGCCCGGCGCCTGGCGAGGCGGTCGGGGCGGCCGCTGATCGAGGCCGAGCGGCGGCGCGACACCCGCAGCCAGCGCGGCCTCGATCGCCGCGAGCGGCGGGCCAACCTGCGTGGCGCCTTCCGGGTCGAGGCCGCGCTGCCATCCGGGGTGGTGTTGGTCGATGACGTCATGACCACCGGCGCGACCCTGGACGCCCTGGCGGCGGCCTGTCGCCGCGCCGGCGCCGAGCGGGTGGAGGTCTGGGCGGTGGCGCGCACCCCGTTGCACCTCCACCTCTGATAGGATGCACGCTTTCCCCCTTCGGAGCGCCCATGGCCACCACTACCCATCCCTTCGCCCGCCTGGAGCCCGCCCGGATCGTGGCGGCGGTGGAGTCGCTCGGCCTGTGGCTGCCCGGCGAGCCCTTCGCGCTGAACAGCTACGAGAACCGCGTCTTCCTGGTGCACGACGAGGAGCGGCGCCGCTGGGTGGTCAAGTTCTATCGCCCCGAGCGTTGGAGCGATGCCCAGATCCAGGAGGAGCATGACTTCCTGGCCGAGCTCGAGGCGGCGGGGGTGGCGGTGGCGGCGCCGTGGCGCAACGAGGCGGGCGAGAGCCTGCATCGCGCCGAGGGGTTCCGCTTCGCGCTCTACCCCCAGTTGCCGGGACAGGCCCCGGAGCTCGAGAACCCCGCCCATCTGTTCGTGCTGGGCGAGCTGATCGGTGCCGTCCATGAAGTGGGGCGGCGCTCGACCTTCGCCCACCGCCAGACCCTGGACCTGGACGCCATGGTGGTCGAGGCCCGCGAGCGGGTGCTGGGCAGCGCCTGGCTGGATCGTCGCCAGCGCCGGGCCTACGAGCGGATCACCGATACCCTGCATCGGCAGCTGGCGCCCCATGCCTGGGCGCCCGGGCGGGCGATCCGCGTCCATGGCGACTGCCATATCGGCAATATCCTGGGGCGCGACGAGCACTTCGCCCTGGTCGACTTCGATGACTGCCTGATGGCGCCCGCGGTGCAGGACCTGTGGATGCTGTTCACCGCCGAGCGCGACGAGGAGCGCCAGATGCAGCTCTCCGAGGTGATCGAGGGCTACGAGCAGCACCTGGACTTCGACCGCGGCGAGCTGGCGCTGGTGGAGCCGCTGCGCACCCTGCGGCTGTTGCGGCACAGTGCCTGGCTGGTGGCGCGCTGGGACGATCCGGCCTTTCCGCCGGCCTTCCCCTGGCTGGCTGACGCCGGCTACTGGGACGGGCATATCCGCATGCTGGAGCAGCAGCGGCAATTGCTGGAGCAGAAACCCCGCTGGCTGGCGTGATGTTCACCGCCCCGGAACGCACGACGCTCCCCGAAGGGAGCGTCGTGGCGGGGCGCGGAGGGGCAGGCCTCAGTCGTCGTCGGGATCCGGTGCCTCGGCGGGCAGCGGGTTGGCGACGCCGGCCCCTTCGGCCTGGCGGCGCTGTTCGTTGATCTGCGCCGACGGGTTGTCCTGCTGCTCGATGGCGAGCCCCTCGGCAAACTGCAGCAGGAAGCCCACGGACGGCTCCAGCGCACAGCGACCCTCGTCGCAGGCGGCGGCCACGCCGTAGCTGCCGTCCTCTCCGTAGGCGGCGGCCGAGATCTCGCCGCTGTAGATCTCGCTGTCGCTGCCGTCGGTCTCGATGCAGGTCAGGGCCTTGGCGGTGAGGCGGATGCGTTCACCGTCCAGGCGGGCATCGCCGATCACCACGCAATACTCCGGTAGCTGGTGGGTGGCGTTGCCGTCGGCGACCGGTCGCAACACGATGTCGTCGTGACGCGGCTCGTCCTGGCTCAGGTGCAGGGGGTCGATGACCTGGAATTCGACCCGGGCGTCGCTGGGGAGCTCCAGGGTGGCGCCGAGCGCCAGGGACGGAATCAGCAGGGCCGCGGCCAGCAGCAGGGTGGGGGTCTTGATCATGTCGGCTCTCGAGGATGACTGGGGCACAGCATGAAGGGAGTCTTATTCTACCATAGTGGTCGGGGGCGAGCAGCCGTGGCGCTGCTGCTGCCGGCGCGACATACTGTCACCCCGATGCCGGCGGGGGCCTGCGCATGGCCCCTGCCTTGCGCTAGAATGCAGGGTTCGTGGATGCCGTGATTGTACATTCTCCCGTCTATGTATAAATTCCGTAATGGAAATGCCGCCTGGCATGTCGCTGCCGGCGGCCAGCGGAACCGATGACCCTCACCACTGACTGCGTGCACCACGACAACCGACAACGCCATGGGGCCCGACGATGACCGAAGAACTCGCCAACCACTATCGCCAGATCATCCTCGAACTGGGGGAGGATCCCGAGCGGGAGGGCCTGCGCGACACCCCGAAACGGGCCGCCAAGGCCATGCAGTTTCTCAATCATGGCTACAACCAGTCCCTCGAGGAGATCGTCAACGGTGCCGTCTTCGAGTCGGAGACCGACGAGATGGTGCTGGTCAAGGACATCGAGCTCTACTCCATGTGCGAGCACCACCTGCTGCCCTTCATCGGCAAGTGCCATATCGCCTACCTGCCCAAGGGACGTGTACTGGGCCTGTCGAAGTTTGCCCGCATCGTCGACATGTACGCCCGCCGCATGCAGATCCAGGAGAACCTGACCCGACAGATCGCCGAGGCGGTCCAGCAGGTCACCGGGGCGAGTGGCGTGGCGGTAGTGATCGAGGCCCGTCACCTGTGCATGATGATGCGTGGCGTGGAGAAGCAGAATTCGAGCATGACCTCTTCGGTGATGCTGGGGGGCTTCCGCGACAACCAGCCGACCCGCCAGGAGTTCCTGACCCTGGTCAACGGCCGCTGAGCCCCGCTGCGCAAGGAGTCCTGCCATGCCGCTGCACGCCATCGACGACCAGCACTTCGACCATGACCTGGCGACCATTCGCCTCAAGAACCTGCGGCTGCGTACCCATATCGGCATCAAGGACGATGAGCTCCACAATCGCCAGGACGTGGTGATCAATGCGGTGATCCGCTATCGCGCCGACAAGGCGGTGGCGTTCAACCATATCGAGCAGGCGCTGAACTACCGCACCATCACCAAGCAGGTGATCGCCCATGTCGAGGACCACCGCTTCCTGCTGCTGGAGCGCATGACCCGCGAGGTGCTCGATCTGATCATGGCCCACGAGCAGGTACTCACCGCTCAGGTCGAGATCGACAAGCCCAATGCGCTGCGCTTCGCCGACTCCGTCTCCATTACCCTCTCCGAGTCCCGCGAACCACGCCGCCCGCGCTGAGTCCGTCGCGGTAGCATGCCGAAATGGATTGGCTTCGGTGCAGGGGGGCCTTTACGCTTAGCATGAAGGTAAACCGACAACGGACCGCAGATGCGGCAGGAGACGAACATGCAAGCCCTCAAGGAAACGCAGCTCTATTGCCCCTTCGCCTATATCGACGGCAGTTGGGTCGCCGCCGACAGCGGTGAGCAGATCGACGTGCTCAACCCGGCCACCGGCGAGAGCATGGGCAATGTGCCGCGCCTGGGGCGGGTCGAGACCGAGCGCGCCATCGCCGCCGCCGATGCCGCGCTGCCGGCCTGGAAGGGGCTGACCGCCCAGGAGCGTGCCGACATTCTGATGAAGTGGCACGACCTGATGCTCGAGCACCAGGACGACCTGGCCATGATCATGACCCATGAGCAGGGCAAGCCGCTCAAGGAAGCCGCCGGCGAGATCGCCTATGCGGCGAGCTTCCTGCGCTGGTTCGCCGAGGAGGCGAGGCGCATCTATGGCGAGACCGTTCCCGCCGCCAAGCCCAGCCAGCGCATCGTGGTGACCAAGCAGCCGGTGGGTGTGGTGGGGGCCATCACGCCCTGGAACTTCCCGGCGGCGATGATCACCCGCAAGGCCGGAGCGGCGCTGGCGGCGGGCTGCACCGTCGTGGTCAAGCCGGCCAGCCAGACCCCGTTCTCGGCGACGGCCCTGGCGCTGCTGGCCGAACGGGCCGGCGTACCGCGCGGGGTGTTCAACGTGGTGCCGGGGCGTGCCGCCGAGATCGCCGCCGCGCTGACCGAGTCGCCGCTGGTGCGCAAGATCACCTTCACCGGCTCCACCGAGGTGGGTCGCCAACTGATGGCCCAGGCCTCGCAGCACATCCAGAAGATCTCGCTGGAACTCGGTGGCAACGCGCCCTTCATCGTCTTCGAGGACGCCGACCTCGACGCCGCGGTGGAAGGCGCCATGGCCGCCAAGTTCCGCAACGCGGGCCAGACCTGCGTCTGTACCAACCGCTTCCTGGTGCAGTCCAGCGTGGTCAACGCCTTCTGCGAGAAGCTCGCCGTGGCCATGAACAGCGAGCTCAAGGTGGGGAATGGCACCGAGGCCGGCATCAACATCGGGCCGCTGATCGACGACAACGCCGTCGCCAAGGTCAGCGAGCATGTCCACGATGCCGTGGACCACGGTGCCGAGCTGCTGCTGGGGGGGCACCCGCACCCGCTGGGCGGCAACTTCTTCACCCCGACTCTGGTCAGCTTCGCCACCAGCAGCATGAAGGTGGCCCACGAGGAGACCTTCGGCCCGCTGGCGGCGGTGTTCCCCTTCGAGGACGAGGAGGACGCCATCGCCATGGCCAACGACACCGAATACGGCCTGGCGTCCTACTTCTACTCCCGCGACCTGAGCCGCGTCTGGCGGGTGGCCGACGCCCTGGAGTACGGCATGGTGGGCATCAACACCGGGCTGATCTCCAACGCCGCCGCGCCCTTCGGCGGGGTCAAGGCCTCGGGCCTGGGTCGCGAGGGCGGCCACCAGGGGCTGGAGGAGTTTCTGGAGACCAAGTACCTCTGCATCGACCTGGGCTGATAGCGACCGAGGTCTGTAGGAGCTCGGCTCTGCCGGGCGATTGGCGCCGCAGGCGCCCCAGCGGTATCGAACGACCGTTGTGGCCTCCGCCCATCGCCCCGCGGAGCGTGGCTCCTACAGGATGAATCGCCCCCGCAATGGTGGCCAGCACCAAAAAACCCGCGACCTGGTTGGTCGCGGGTTTTCTTGTGTCATGCCTCGCCCTTTTAATGCCTAAAATGGCGCATACCGGTGAAGACCATGGCGATGCCGGCCTCGTTGGCGGCGTCGATCACCTCCTGGTCGCGCATCGAGCCGCCGGGCTGGATCACCGCGGTGATGCCGGCCGCCGCCGCGGCGTCGATGCCGTCGCGGAACGGGAAGAAGGCGTCGCTGGCCATCACCGAGCCGGGCACCGAGAGGCCCTCGTCGGCGGCCTTGATGCCGGCGATCTTCGCCGAGTAGACGCGGCTCATCTGGCCGGCGCCGACGCCGATGGTCTGGCCGGCCTTGGCGTAGACGATGGCGTTGGACTTGACGTACTTGGCGACCTTCCAGGCGAACGCCAGGTCGCGCATCTCCTGCTCGCTGGGCACCCGCTCGGTGACCACGGTCAGCTCGTCGCGTCCGACCATGCCCAGATCGCGGTCCTGCACCAGCAGCCCGCCGGTGACGCGCTTGAAGTCGTGGGCGTGCTCGCGCTCGCCGGGCCAGCGCTCTTCACCGACATCGAGCAGGCGCACATTGGGCTTCTCGGCGACGATGGGCAGGGCGTCGTCCTCGACCCCGGGGGCGATGATCACCTCGACGAACTGCCGGTCGATGATGGCGCGGGCCGTCTCGGCGTCGAGCGGTTCGTTGAAGGCGATGATGCCGCCGAAGGCGCTGGTGGGATCGGTGGCGAAGGCCTTTTCGTAGGCCTCGCAGGGGGTGATCCCCACCGCCACGCCACAGGGGTTGGCGTGCTTGACGATCACGCAGGCGGTCTCGGTGAAGGCCTTGACGCACTCGAAGGCGGCATCGGTGTCGGCGACGTTGTTGAACGACAACGCCTTGCCCTGCCGCTGGGTGGCGGTGGCCACGCTGGCCTCGCGGGCATCGGCCTCGACGTAGAAGGCTGCGCCCTGGTGGGGGTTCTCACCGTAGCGCATGGCCTGCTGCTTGACGAACTGCAGGTTGTAGGTGCGCGGGAAGCCGTCCTCGCCGCCGGGGACCCGTTGGCCCAGGTAGTCGGCGATGGCGGCATCGTAGCCGGCGGTGTGTTCGAAGGCCTTGACCGCCAGGTCGAAGCGGGTGGCTTCGGACACCGCCCCGTTGCCGGCGGCGATCTCGGCCAGCACCCGGGCGTAGTCGGCGGCGCTCACCACGATGGTGGTATGGGCATGGTTCTTGGCGCAGGCGCGCACCATGGTGGGGCCGCCGATGTCGATGTTCTCGATGGCGTCCTCGAGGGTGCAGTCGGACCGGGCCACGGTCTCGGCGAAGGGGTAGAGGTTGACCACCACCATGTCGATGGGGTCGATGCCGTGCTCGGCCATCACCGCGTCGTCCTGGCCGCGCCGGCCGAGGATGCCGCCGTGGATCCTGGGGTGCAGGGTCTTGACCCGGCCGTCCATGATCTCCGGGAAGCCGGTGTGTTCGGAGACCTCGGTGACGCTGATGCCGTTCTCCTGAAGCAGGCGGAAGGTCCCGCCGGTGGAGAGCAGTTCGATGCCGTGCGCGGTGAGTCCGCGGGCGAAGTCGATGATGCCGGTCTTGTCGGAAACGCTGATCAGCGCGCGGCGAACCGCGCCGGAGGAGGATTGGGCCATGGAGTCACTCTCGGGCTGGCAGTGGGTGGGTGGAATATCGGGTCACGGAAAGCGGGCCACGCAACGGGCGGTAGACAAGGCGAAGGGAGTCCGCGCGGGGCTCCCTTCGGGGTTCAGATCAGGCCGTACTGCTTGAGCTTCTTGCGCAGGGTGCCGCGGTTGAGGCCGAGCATCTCGGCGGCCCGGGTCTGGTTGCCCTGGGTATATTCGAGTACGGCGGCCAGCAGTGGCGACTCGACCTCGGCCATGACCATGGCGTAGAGGCCGGTGACATCACCGCCGTCCAGGTGGTCGAAGTAGCGTCGCATGGCGTCGTCGACGGCTTCGCGCAGCGGTTGCTGCGACGCCGCACCGGCCGGGGAGGCATCCCGGGCGGAGTCGGCCATGCCGGCGAGATCACGGGAGGTCCGGGCGGCATCTAGCCCCGACAGCTCGGGATTCTGGGGGAAGGCTTGGCTGGTCATGCGGCACAGATTCCATCCGATGCCACGGCCCGTGCCAGGCGGCTCGGGGCCGTGGCGGGCTCGTGACGAAACAGTTCGTCAATGAAGCGGCACTGGGCTGTCGAGCACTCCAGGCCATTGAAGGTGGCCCGCAGGGCGCGTCGGTCCGTCTCGCCGAGGCGGGTATCACCGGCCAGATACCAGCCGACATGCTTGCGTGCAATGCGCACACCCATGTGCTCACCATAGAAATCATGCAGGGCCGCGAGATGGTCGCGCAGGACGCCGGCGCGTTCCTCGTCGGCCGGGGGAGAAAGATGCTCTCCCTGGCGAAGGTAGTGATCGATCTCGCGAAAGATCCAGGGGTAGCCCTGGGCGCCGCGGCCGATCATCACTGCATCCGCACCAGTATAGTCGAGGACTCGGGCGGCCTTCTCGGGAGAATCGATATCGCCGTTGGCGAAGACCGGAATCCTCACCGCGGCCTTGATGGCGGCGATGGTGTCATATTCGGCCTCGCCCGAGTAGCGCTGCTGACGATGGCGGCCGTGGACGGCCAGGGCCTGGATGCCGGCGGCCTCGGCGAGCCGGGCCACGCGGACCCCGTTGTTGCTCTCGGCGCACCAGCCGGTGCGGATCTTCAACGTCACCGGGATGTCAACGGCGGCCACCACCGCCTCGAGAATCTCGGCCACCAGGACCTCGTCGCGCAGCAGCGCCGAGCCGGCGGCCTTGTTGCACACCTTCTTGGCCGGGCAGCCCATGTTGATGTCGATGATCTCGGCACCGTGCTCGGCATTGAGTCGCGCCGCCTCGGCGAGCATGGCGGCGTCACCGCCGGCGATCTGTACCGCCCGGGGGCCCGGCTCGCCGCGGTGGTCCAGGCGCAGACGCGACTTGCGGGTGTGCCATAGGCCGGGGTCCGAGGTAACCATCTCGCCCACCACCAGGCCCGCCCCGAGTTGCCGGCAGAGCTGCCGGAAGGGGCGGTCGGTGACCCCGGCCATGGGCGCCAGGATCACCCTGTTGGGCAACTCGAAGCGGCCGATCCGGGGCAGGGAGGAACGGGTCACGGGCATGATGTCGTCTGTCGGTTCGAAGGGGGCATATCATACGCCCCCGGTCGTCGATGGTGAAGGCGGTCTTTGGTCGTGCGGGCAGTGTCCGTCGTTCACGTCGCCCGGTACCCGCTGCTCACATCGCCCGGTACCCGCTCAGCCGCACCCAGCCCTCGCGCACCACCGGCTCGTCCATCAGCAGGCCCTCCGCCCGGTAGGCCTCGAGCACCTCCTCGGCCTGGGGCGCTAGGATGCCGGAGAGCGCCAGGCGGCCACCGGGGGCGACATGACCGGCGATGGTCGGTGCCAGCTCGACCAGCGGGCCGGCGAGGATATTGGCGAGCACGACCGGAAAGCCGCCGGCATCGAGCTGTTCCGGGTAGCAGAGCCGGAAGTCGGCCTCCGCGATGGCGTTGCGCTCGGCATTGTCGCGGCTGGCCTGCAGCGCCTGGGGGTCGATGTCGGTGCCTACGGCGCTCACGGCACCGAGCTTCAGGGCGGCGATGGCCAGGATCCCGGAGCCGCAGCCGACGTCGAGTACCTCGCGACCGTCGAGCGCGCCGGCCACCGCCAGGCCATCGAGCCACTCCAGGCAGAGCGCCGTGGTGGGGTGGGTGCCAGTGCCGAAGGCGAGCCCCGGGTCGAGGTGCAGGTTCACCGCGCCGGGTTCGGGGGGCTCGTGCCAGCTCGGCACGATCCATAGCCGCTGGCCCATGCGCAGGGGCGTGAAGTCGTCCATCCACTCGCGCTCCCAGTCGCGGTCGGTGAGGAGTTCGTGCTCGATCACCGGGAGCGGCTCGCCGGGCATGCTCTCGGCCCAGGCGGCGGCCAGCCGCTCGAGCATCGCCGTGATGCCCTCCAGGTCGTCATAGAGCCCGGTGAGCACCGTCTCGTCCCACAACGGGGTGGTGCCACGCTCGGGCTCGAACACCGGGTCGTCGTGGGCGTCCTGCAGGGTGATGGCGGTGGCGCCTTCGGCGAGCAGCAGCTCTTCCAGGATCTCGGCCTGCTCGGGGGCGATATGGGCCTTCAGTTGCAGCCAGGGCATGGCGGGCTCCTTGAGGCGTCAAGGGGCGATCGGATCGCCGGGGTGACGGACAACGGGAAACGAAAACGGGGTGGCGTCGGCCACCCCGCGAAGCGCTGCGCGTTTACTGCGCGAGCTTCTTTTCCAGGTAGTGGATATTCACGCCACCCTGCTGGAAGTAGCCGTCGCGGACCAGGTCCTTGTGCAGGTCGGTGTTGGTCTTGATGCCTTCCACCAGCAATTCGTCCAGGGCGTTGCGCATGCGGATCAACGCGGTCTCGCGGTCGGCGCCCCAGGTGATCAGCTTGCCGATCAGCGAGTCGTAGTGAGGCGGCACCGTGTAGCCGGTGTAGACGTGAGAGTCCATGCGCACGCCCAGGCCGCCCGGCGGGTGGTAGAGGGTCACCTTGCCGGGGGAGGGCATGAAGGTACGGGCATCCTCGGCGTTGATGCGGCACTCGAAGGAGTGGCCGTTGAGCTGCACGTCTTCCTGGCGAACCGACAGCGGCAGCCCCGAGGCGATGCGCAGCTGCTCGCGGACGATATCCACGCCGGTGACCATCTCGGTGACCGGATGCTCCACCTGGACCCGGGTGTTCATCTCGATGAAGAAGAACTGGCCGTTCTCGTAGAGGAACTCGAAGGTGCCGGCGCCACGGTAGTTAATGGTGAGGCAGGCCTGCCGGCACGCTTCGAGCACCTCGGCGCGGGCGGCGGGATCGATGCCCGGGGCCGGCGCCTCCTCGATCACCTTCTGGTGGCGGCGCTGCAGCGAGCAGTCGCGATCATAGAGGTGGATGGCGTTGCCCTGGCCGTCGGCCAGCACCTGCACCTCGACGTGACGCGGATTCTCGAGGAACTTCTCCATGTAGACGGTGCCGTCGCCGAAGGCCGAGTGGGCCTCGGTCCGGGTGACGGTCACCGCCGAGAGCAGATGGGCCTCGGTGTGCACCACGCGCATGCCGCGCCCGCCGCCACCGGCGGCGGCCTTGATGATCACCGGGTAGCCGATGCGCCGGGCGATGGTGACGATCTCCCCTTCGTCGTCCTCCGGCAGCGGGCCGTCGGAGCCGGGCACCGTGGGGACGCCGGCCTTCTTCATCGACTCGATGGCGCTGACCTTGTCGCCCATCAGGCGGATGGTTTCGGCCCGTGGGCCGATGAAGACGAAGCCGGAGCGCTCGACCTGTTCGGCGAAGTTGGCGTTCTCGGAGAGGAAGCCGTAGCCGGGATGGATGGCGCTGGCATCGGTGACTTCGGCGGCGCTGATCAGCGCCGGGATGTTCAGGTAGGACTGGGCCGAGGGCGCCGGCCCGATGCACACGGCCTCGTCGGCCAGGCGCACGTGCATCAGCTCGCGGTCGGCCTTGGAGTGGACCGCGACGGTCTTGATGCCCAGCTCCTTGCAGGCGCGCAGGATGCGCAGGGCGATCTCGCCGCGATTGGCGATGAGAACCTTGTCCAGCATGATGGGGTCCGCCAGTGTCTGTGGGAAGATCAGGAGATGACGAGCATCGGCTGGTCGAACTCGACCGGTTCGCCATCCTCGACCAGGAACGCCTCGATCACGCCATCGCGATCGGCCTCGATCTGGTTCATCATCTTCATGGCCTCGATGATGCACACGGTATCACCCTTCTTGACGCTGGAGCCCACCTCGATGAAGGGCTTGGCGCCCGGTGCCGGCGAGCGGTAGAAGGTGCCGACCATGGGCGAGGTCACGGCGTGGCCCTGATAGGCGGGTGCCGCTTCGCCGGCGGGTTCGGCGGGAGCCGCTGCGGCCGGGGGGGCGGCGGCCGCCGGTGCCGGTGGCGCATAGCCCTGGGGCATGGGCTGCTGCCAGTTCGTGCCGTTGGGGTGTCGGCTGATGCGTACCGATTCCTCGCCTTCCTGGATCTCGATTTCGCTGATGTTGGACTCTTCGAGCAGTTCGATCAGCTTCTTGACCTTGCGGATATCCATGACTCTGTCTCGATCGATTGGTATCGGTGGGTGGCGGCAGCCCCGGCGACGCTGTCAACCCGGGCCAACTCGCAATAGATCGCGGCAAGATGGCGACTCTTCCCGCCTCTATCGGCCTTGATAAGGCATTGACGCCGGAGTGTGCCGAAAATCGGCGTGGATGTCCAGCGAGCAGGAGAACAGCGTTCGATCGCGAGATTCAAGCACCTGTTCGGCGATCTTCGCGGCCCCCGCCCCAACGCGCAGGCTCAGCCCCGGCGGGCCTCCAGCCGCTCCAGCACCCCCTCCAGGTGGCTGGCCAGGGCGGCGGCGCGCACCTCGCCCTGGATGCGCGCTGCGCGGATCTCCTCGGCGTCATCGAAGAACAGCAGGCTCGGCGGGCCGAACAGCCCGAAGTGGTCGAGCAGCTCGCGGGAGGTGTCGTCGGTCGCGGTGACGTCGACATTGATGCGGGCGAACGAGGAGAGCGGCTCGGCGACCCGGGGGTCGGGGTAGACATAGCGCTCGAGCTGCTTGCAGGAGATGCACCAGTCGGCGGTGAAGTGGACGAAGGCCGGGCGGCCCTCGTCGTTGGCAGTCCGCAGGGCCACCTCCAGGGTATCGAGGCTATTCACGGTGGTGACCTCGGTCGCCTGCCCGGTGAGGGGCACCGCGGCGGTGGAGGCCAGGGGGCGAAGCGGATCGTGGGCGCCGCGGGCGGCGCCGAGCACCAGGGCGACGCCCCAGGCCAGCAGCAGGATGCCGGCGGCCTGGCGCACCCGGGGCCAGCCCTGGGCCTGGTTGACGGTCAGTGCCCCCAGCGCGATGGCACTGCCGATGGCCAGGGCGGCCCATAGCAGCAGGGCCATGGCGGGTGGCAGCAGGCGCTCGACCAGCCAGATCGCCACACCCAGCAGCAGAATGCCGAAGGCGATCTTGACGCCGTTCATCCAGGCGCCGGTGCGGGGCAGCAGGGTGGTGCCGAAAGTGCCGACCACGAGCAGTGGCACGCCCATGCCGAGTCCCAGGGCGAGCAGGGCGGCGCCGCCCAGCAGGGCGTCGCCGGTGGTGGAGATGAACACCAGGGCGCCGGCCAGGGGCGCCGAGACGCAGGGCGAGACCACCAGTACCGAGAGCGCGCCGGCCAGTGCCAGGCCGCCTGGGCCGCTGCGCTGGGCGCGAGCCTGCCAGGCGTCGAGTCGTCCGGCCAGCCGGGGGGCCAGGCGCAGGTTGAAGGCGCCGAACATGGCCAGGGCGAAGAGCACGAACAGTACCGCGAAGCTGATCAGTACCGGGGCGGACTGCAGCCGCGCCTGGAGGTTGAGGCCGGCGCCGAACAGCCCCATCAGCACGCCGACCACCGAGTAGGTCAGTGCCATGCCGGCCACGTAGCTGGCCGAGAGGGCGAAGGCGCGCGGGCGGGTCGGGTGCTGGCCGACGATGATCGACGACAGGATCGGCACCATCGGCAGCACGCAGGGGGTGAAGGTGAGCCCCAGTCCGGCGAGGAAGAACAGGCCCAGGGCCAGCGGCAGGCTGGCATCGCTCATCAGGGCGCTGAAGCGGCTATCGTCGCTCTGGGGGGCGACCATGGCGGAGGCGCTGCGCGTCCCCTCGTCGTCGGCGCCACCACCGCTGCCGTCGCCGCTGGCGCTCCAGCCGGCGAAGGCCGCCGGCGGCGAACTCTCGGACGCCTGCAGGTCGACCCGTTCCGGGGGGTAGCAGAGGCCGGCATCGGCGCAGCCCTGGAAGGTCAGGGTAAGGTCCAGCGGCCCCTGGGCGGCCTTCTCCAGTGGCACCTCGAACACCACCCGGTCATAGAAGACATGGACATCGCCGAGGAACTCGTCGCTCTTGAACTCGCCCGGCGGTAGCCGGGGTTCACCCAGCTCGAGTGCTTCGTCCCCGGCCTCGACAGCGAACTGGTGACGGTAGAGATAGTAGCCGTCGGCATTCTCGACCCCCACGAACAGGGTCTCGCCGTCGTGCCAGGCACTGGGCTGGAAGGCCTCCAGCACCGGCAGGAAGTCACCGTCGGAGCCGTTCGAGGAGAACCACTGGGCGTGACCGGCGAGCGGCAGCAGCGCAAGGGCGAGCAGGCAGGCCAGGCGTCTGATGATCAACTCGGTCTTCCTCTTCCAGGTAGGCGCGATTAGGACTCTGGCGGCTGCTCGGGGTTCCACACCGGGCGCCGCGAGAGAGTTCAGCTGCTAGGATAACCCAGGAAGCCGGCACTGTTGATCGCATGATGCCGCTCCGGCTGCGCTTCATTGTCGCGCCGCCGCCTTTGCCAACTTCAGGGAATCAGGACCATGGCTTTGACGGAAAAGGGTGCCGCCAGGCGCCGCAGGAGGACCGAGGCACTCGAGCGACCGGACTATGGCTGGATCTGGAAGCCGCTGCTGGCGCTGGTGGTGATCTACCTGCTGGTGGTCGTGGCGCTGGGGATCTGGTGGAGCCGGGAGCCGGCGACCTTCGACGTCGAGCAGGCCGCCGCCGAGCAGCGCGGCGAGTCGGCATCCTCTCCGGCTGCCCGTGGCGCCGTCACCACCGCCACCCTGATGAGCGTCGTGAGTACCCTGCGCGACAAGCCCGGTGGCTACCTGCGCAACGACATCGCGCCGCCGGGGCTGTGGCTGGACAACATGCCCAATTGGGAACTGGGGGCGCTGAAACAGGCTCACGACCTCTCCCGGGCGCTGCCGACCATGGAGGAGGGCGACCAGCCGGCGCTGGAGGAGGTCGCCGACCGACTGGGAGGGGATGGTCGCGACTGGCTCTATCCATCGACCGAGCATCGTCTCGAGCAGGCGTTCGACGCTCTCGACGACTACCTGGCGGCGCTGGGCGAGGAAGGGGGAGCGGGCTTCGACGCCGGCACCGGCCTGGTGGCCTGGCTGGAGCAGGTCGGCAGGCGGCTCGACGATCTGGGGACGCGGCTCTCCGCCAGCGTCGGCAGCCGTGAGCGGCTGCGCGACCTGGGCATCGATGCCGGCGAGTTGCCTTCGCGCACGCCCTGGTACCGGGTCGACGATATCTTCTTCGAGGCCCGCGGGACCGGCTGGGCGCTCCTGCATCTGCTCGAGGCAGTGCGCCGCGACCAGGCAGACGCGCTCGAGCGGGCCGATGTGCTGGGCGAGTGGGAGTTGCTCGTCGCCGAGCTCGAGCGGACCCAGCGACGGCTGTGGAGTCCGATGGTGCTCAACGGCTCGGGCTTCGGTATCTTCGCCAACCATTCGCTGGTGATGGCCAACCACGTGATCCGGGCCAGGGACCTGGCCCGGGAGCTGGCCCAGGCGCTCGACGCGCCGCCGGCCGGGTTGGCCGCCCCCGAGGCGGTCGAGGAGGAGCAGCCCGTCGAGCCGCCGGTGGAAGCGGTGGAACGCAGCGAGGATGCCGGGGGAGAGAGCCCGCCCCCGGCCCTGGCATCGCCCGAGGAGGCCCGGGAGGACGAGCAGACCGGGGAGTCCGAGCCGCTGTCGGAGCCGACCCCGGAGGAGGGTGGGGCGTCCGAGGGGTGAGCCCCGATAAACGAACGGGCCGCCCGGAGGGGCGGCCCGTTCGCGTGTGCGAGAGGCGTGATCAGGCCTTCTGGTAGGCGGCCACGGACTTCTCGATCGCCTTGCGGGCGGCCTCGGCGCCTTCCCAGGACTCCACCTTCACCCACTTGCCCTTCTCGAGATCCTTGTAGTTCTCGAAGAAGTGGGCGATCTGCTGGCGCAGCAGCTCGGGCAGGTCGGTGACCTCCTGGACATCGTCATAGAGGGTGGAGAGCTTGGGATGCGGCACGCAGACCAGCTTGGCGTCCTCGCCGGCCTCGTCGGTCATGTTGAGGATGCCCACCGGGCGGGCACGGATCACCGCACCGGCCTGCACCGGATAGGGCGTCACCACCAGGGCATCCAGGGGGTCGCCGTCGTCGGCCAGGGTGTGCGGGATGAAGCCGTAGTTGGCCGGGTAGAACATCGGCGTGGCCATGAAGCGGTCGACCAGCAGCGCGCCCATGTCCTTGTCGATCTCGTACTTGATCGGCGCGTGGTTGGCCGGGATCTCGATGGCGACGTAGACGTCGTTGGGGAGTTCCTTGCCGGCGGGGATGTTGTCGAAGTTCATCGTCGCTTCCTTCGGTTGGCGAAAATCCGGATAGGCGAAAAATCCGGCGAATTATACGGAGCCGGGGCAGGTATTACCAATGCGACATAGGTGCCGACGCGGGGCGTGGGTGGCGCGTGCGGCCATGGTTGACACTCCAGCCGCACCGTCACGAGTGTATCATGGTGTTCCGATGAACCCCTGGCCCGTGACGACGTGCCGTTTCGACCCCGAGGTTCGACCCTGAGGAGAGCATCTTGGCATCCGCCCCGCTGTCACTGAGTTATGGACAGGCCTTCGTGGCCCCGGACCTGCGCCGGCACCGCAGCTCGATGTCGGTGCGCGTTCCCGAGCAGACGCTCATGCGTGCCAAGGGTGCCTGTGCGGTGATCAGCGACTCCATCTCGCGCAACGCCATCGCCAAGCAGGCGGGGGATCTCAGCGTTCGCGGTTTCCTGGCGGATTACTTCTCGACCCCCGACCACTGGGACGTCAAGAGCTCGGCCACCCGGGTGCTGCGTGCCCTCAACGGCTGGTGTTACAGCCAGAGCCAGCACCTCGAGGAGGGAAGTTATGTCTCCTCGCTCTCGGCGCTGGTCTACCGGGGTCGCGAGGGGCATCTCTTCCACATGGGCGACACCCTGGTGTTCCGGCTGCGCGGTGCCGAGTTCGAGCAGCTCTCCCGCGATCATGTCACCGACCTGGGCGGTTATCGCTATCCTTCGCGAGCGCTCGGCATGGATGGCAGCATCGACATCGACTACATGCGCATGCCCCTCAAGCAGGGCGACCTCTTCCTGTTCACCACCCAGGTGGCGCAGGGCACCCTGATGCCTTCGGACTACGTGCGGCTGATCCGCCAGGACGCCAGCGACCTGGATGCCGCCTGCGAACGCCTCGCCGAGGCGGCGGTCGCGCGGGCCCAGGAGCGTGGCTATGGTGCCGAGCAGTTCTGCTTCCAACTGGTGCGCATCGATCAACTGCCCGACGAGGAGCAGGACACGCCGGGACGGGTCTACGGTGACCTGCCGATCCCCCCCGAGCTCTCCCCCGGCGAGCGCCTGGACGGGCTGGAGGTTCAGGCGGTGCTGTCGCGTACCGCCCAGTCGCGGGTCTACCGCGTGCGCGACGTGCACAGCGAGCGGGAGATGGTGATGAAGGCGCCGAGCCCGGAGCTCTCGAACCGCAATGCCTACCTGGAGCACTTCCTGCTCCAGCAGTGGGTGGTGGAGCGGGTCAAGTCGCCGTTCGTGGTGCGCATCATGGAGCCCTCGCGGCCGCGCCGCCATCTCTACTACCTGATGGCCTACGTGGAGGGGGAGACCCTGACCGAGTGGGCACGACGGCATCCCCAGGCGAGTCTGGTCCAGCGCCTGGACATCGCCAACCAGCTCGGCAAGGCGGTACAGGCGCTGCACCACCGTGACCTGTTGCACCAGCAGATCCATCCCGGCAATGTGCTGATCGACACCCATGGCCAGGTGGTGCTGACCGACTTCAGTGCCTGTCACCTGCGTGACGTGGACGGCCACAAGCGCTCGCGGGAACTGGTGCGTCAGGTGGGGCTCACCGAGCACAGCGCCCCGGAGTATGCCCTGGACGACTCGGTGGGGCGGCGCAGCGACCAGTACTCCTTTGCCTCCACCGTCTACTGGTTGCTGACCGGCGAGTTGCCCTATGCCCTGACACCCGACCGATTGCGCGGCCACACCGACCTGGAGCAGCTCGCCTATCGCAGCGCCCGCACCCTCAACCCCGAAGTGACGCCGGCGCTGGACGATGCCCTGCGCCGGGCGCTGGATCCGCAGCGCGCGCTGCGCTACCGGCGCATGTCGGAGTTCCTCCATGCGCTGCGTCAGCCGCTGGGGGCCGAACGGGACGGCTCGCGCACCAGCCCGCGGATGCTGCGTGAGCCGGGCGGTTTCTGGCAGGGGGTGGCGGGTATCCTGCTGCTGCTGCTGGTGCTGTCCTGGCTATTGCGCTGATGCGTCAGCAGCGTTGGTGGGGCCACAAGAAAGCCCCACCGGATGTGAACTGACCCCCAATAGTTGGACGGTTCGTTCAGCCGGCGCCCAAGGCCTGAGTCCTGTACTGTACGGGGCTCAGGCCTTTTAGTTTCAGCCTGATGCGCTCGTGGTTGTAGTAATGGATGTAACGATCGAGGCCTTGCTGCAACTGCTCAACCGTATCGAACCGGTTCAGGTGGAAATACTCGGCCTTCAGGGTGCCGAAGAAGCTCTCCATGGCGGCATTGTCCAAGCAGTTGCCCTTGCGTGACATGCTCTGGGTCAGCGCCTGTCCTGCCAACAGGGCGCGATAGGTGGGATGCTGGTAATGCCACCCCTGATCGGAATGCAGCAGTGGCCGGTCCGAGTGCTTCAAGCGGGCAAAGGCCTGCTGCAGCATGTGCTTCACCAGTGAGAGTACGGGACGCCTGCTGGTCTGATAGGCGACGATCTCGCCGTTGTAGAGATCCATGATGGGGGACAGATACAGCTTCTGTCCGTCGACGTTGAACTCCGTGATGTCGGTCACCCACTTCTGATTCGGTCCTTCTGCCTGAAACTGCCGGTCGAGTACGTTGGGAGCCACATGTCCCACTGCTCCTCGGTAGGCGCGATACCGCTTTGGGCGAACCAGGGACTTCAAGCCCAGCTGTTGCATCAAGCGCTGGACGGCCTTGTGGTTGATCACTTCACCTGCCTGCCGTAGGGCAGCAGTGATGCGGCGATAACCATAGCGCCCTTTGTGGCTATCGTAGATCGCCCGGATACGCGCCTTCAGGGGCGCGCACTGATCGTCAGCGCCCAGGGCCTTGAGCTGGTAGTAGAACGTGCTGCGCGGTAGCTCTGCCGCACGCAGCAGCAGAGCCAGCGAATGCTCGTGCCTTAACCCTTGGACGGCTTGGGCTTTCTGCCCTGCGTTGCCGCCTGCTTCTCCCGGATCAAGGCATCGAGCTTTTTTAGATAGGCGTTCTCCGCCCGCAGATACGCCAACTCTTTGAGCAACTCCTCATGAGAGCGCTCTTCATCAGGTGGGGGTGGTGGTGAAGGCGGCTTTTTGACCATCGGGCGGCGTCCCTTTCGCTTTGGCGATAACGCAGTCAGGCCACCACTATGGTACTGCTGCTCCCATATGCCAATAGCGGCATCTCCGCGAATATCGAACAGGGTGGCAGCCTGCCGGCGTGACAAGCCATCTCGCCACATTCTCTCGAGTACCGCCAGCTTGAAGGCAGCACTGTAGTGACTGTACTTCTTGCCTAGCCCCGGCGCGCCATGCTGGCGGTAGCGTTCCCGCCATTTACGCACCAGGGAATGGTCAAGGCGATGCTGGCGAGCCACCTCGCGTAGGCTAGTGTCCTCATGCAAACACTGCTGCACCACTAGCAGCTTGAACCACTCGTCGTATCGATTGCTCATAGAAACACCCCGAGGGTTGGATTAGGTGTCCAACTTTCGGGGTGCAGTTCA